>CAZMVS010000213.1:0-4180 GCA_964569525.1 uncultured Planctomycetales bacterium | reverse complement strand
ATACCGGGGTACGCTGACCCGCCCGGGGACCAATAGCCCTCATCGCGAACGTAGCGTGGAAGAAAACCTCGATTTGTTCGAACGTATGCGCAAGGGCGAGTTCCCCGACGGTTCGCGAACCCTGCGGGCCAAGGTCGATATGTCTTCGCCGAATGTAAATATGCGCGACCCGGTGATGTACCGTATTCTTCATGCTTCCCATCCGCGTACGGGCGACAAGTGGTGTATTTATCCCACCTATGATTTTACCCACGGGCAATCGGATTCCATCGAGGGGATCACCCATTCGATATGCACGCTGGAGTTCGAGAATCATCGTCCGCTTTATGATTGGTATCTCGATCAGTTGGGTGTGCATCATCCGCAGCAGATCGAATTTGCCCGGCTGAATCTTACCTACACGGTGATGAGCAAGCGCAAGCTGCTGGAATTGGTTCGCGGCGGGTACGTTCATGGTTGGGACGATCCCCGGATGCCTACCATTAGCGGCATGCGCCGGCGGGGCTATACCCCGGAAGGAATCCGGAATTTCTGCGATCGGATCGGCGTGGCCAAGTTCAACAGCACCATCGATTTTCAGCTTCTGGAGCACTGTCTGCGGGAAGACCTGAACAAACATTGTCCGCGGGTGATGGGGGTGCTGCAGCCGTTGAAAGTGGTTATCGAAAATTATCCCGAGGACCAGGAAGAGCGGTTGGAGGCGATCAACAATCCGGAGGATGAATCCGCCGGCATGCGCCAGGTGCCTTTCTCACGCGAGCTGTATATCGAGCGAGACGATTTTATGGAAAATCCGCCGCGGAAGTTCTTCCGCCTGGCGCCGGGCAGAGAGGTGCGTTTGCGGTATGCCTATTTCGTAACCTGTACGGACGTGATCAAGGACGAAAACGGCGAGGTGGTTGAGTTGCGCTGTACGTATGATCCCGCCACGCGCGGCGGCGATTCACCCGATGGCCGAAAGGTCAAGAGCACCCTGCATTGGGTGTCCGCCAAACACGCCCGCAAGGCGGAGGTGCGGCTATACGATGCCCTTTTCAACATACCCGATCCCAGCGACGTGGAAGAGGGCCGGGATTACAAGGACAATCTTAATCCCGACTCATTGGAAGTGCTTGCCGAGTGTTACGTGGAACCATCATTAGCTGATGCCCAGCCGGGATACCGCTGCCAGTTCGAACGACTCGGCTATTTCTGCGTGGACAAGGATTCCACGCAGGACAAACTGGTCTTTAATCGCACGGTGACCCTCAAGGATACCTGGGCCAAAATTCAGAAACAGCAGCAGAAACAAAAAGGCCAAAAACAAAAGAAATAGAAGTCCGAGTAAACAATAGATGCCAGGGAAACAAGCCTTTACTGAATATTAATGTTGCATTCGAAGTTAAGAATGGATGGCGTAGGGAAAGGTTTTCTCGGGCTTTATCATTCGTGAACCGAGGCGGCTTCGACGCTTTCCGTTTCTTCCTCTTCCTCGGTTTCTTCACCCTCTTCACCGCTTTTGAGCAGTGATTTCTTGCGCGGCTTGCGAGGGACCTGGGCCACGTTCAAGACGTAGTGGGTTACAGGGATTCCCAACAACATGCCCCAGATGCCGAACAATTCGTGGGCGATCAGTAGGATGATCAGCACGATCACCGGGTTCAGATGGAAGCGAGCGGCATAGATTCGCGGATTGAACACGTAGGCTTCCAGCAGGTGCACGATCACGATCATCGCCAAGGCACACAAAGCCAGCATAAGCCCCTGCTCATTAAAGGCGATCAGAATAATGGGCACCGAGGAAATAAACACCCCGAGCACCGGAATCAACCCGAATATCAGGACGATGGTGGTTAGCAGGACCAACGGCTCGATGCCCAGAATGGACATTCCGATACAGGTGATGCTGGCATTAAGTACAGCCACCAGCATCTGGCATTGAAAGGCCTTGCCCACGTTGCCGGAAAAATCCACTACGCTGGCGGCGGCGTCTTGGAAAAACTGCCCGACCTTGGTCTGTCGCCAGGAAGCCAATTCATTGCCGATAGCTTCGTAGTCCAGCACGATCAGGAAAGACAACAGAATGGCCAGCAGGAACTGCAGTGTCGCCCCCACCAAGGTTAGGAAAAAATTGCGCATCATTTCCGGCAGGTTGCCCTGGTATTCTTCATCTACCGCTCCGGGAATGATGCGAATAAGCATGTTCTGGATTTTGTCAGTCAAATCGGCCACGTTGACCTTAGCCGATGCCGGTTGAGTGGTTTGAGCCGCTTGGTCACTTGACTGAGGAGTCTCGTTTTCATCAGGGCTTGCCGATTCCGGGATTTCCTCCGGAGCGGGTTCTTGATTGACGTACTTGGCCAGTACCGGCTCCATGCCGTAACGCTGGGCGCCGTCTTTAATCCCCACCGCCACTGAATTCAGCAGCTTGGGTACGTCGCGGGAAAACTTCATGCCCTCTTCCAGCACCCGCGGTACAGTGGTCATCATCAACAGCACCAACAATCCCACCGCCAAACAGTAGGGAACCGTAACTGTTAACCAGTAGGGTACCCGGGTGATCTTATGCAACCACTTGGCCGAACCTCGCATCACGAAGCCGAATATGAAAGTCAGGAACATGACCGCGAAAAAATCGCGCAACAAAATAAGGATCGCGAAGAAAACGATCCACATCAGGAAGCGACGGTTCAGATTCCAGAATCTTTGCAGGTCAACTTCCACAGAAACTACTCCGGCGATCGGCGATCAAAGGATATCGGATCGGCTAGGTGCGGGGTTGATTGTTCTCGTCCACCAGTACGACGATCGGCTTCATGGTGCGGGCCTGTTCTTCCTCGACCTGGCAGTAGGCGAGGATGATCACCAGGTCGCCCGGCGTACCGAGACGAGCGGCCGGCCCGTTCAACAAAACAGTACCCGAACCCGGGGGGGCTGAAATCGTGTACGTGATAAAGCGCGCCCCGTTGTTGATATTCAATACCTGGACTTGCTCGCCGGGCAGCATATCCGCCTGGTCCAGCAGGTTCTGGTCCACGGTAATGCTGCCTTCGTAGTTCAAATCGGTACCCGTCAATGTGGCCCGGTGAATTTTGGATCTGAGCATCGTTCGTTGCATTGACACAATCTTCCTCATGCAAGGGTGTTATCTCACGGATTACCTTTCGAATTTTCATCATAACCCATACCGGCCGGTCGTCCAAGACCGCAAGCTTGACACCACCGACGCGATCACGGATGCTGCAGGCAGTGCAGTGATTCGTAATATAGGCATATGGAGAAACAATGTCCGTGGCAGCATCAATTGACATGAGCGTCAAGCTGGGAGGCTTGTCCCTGCAGAACCCGGTCCTGACCGTTTCGGGAACCTGCGGTTACGGTGATGAATATGCCCCTTTCATGGACCTTAGTCGCCTGGGGGCCTTTACTACCAAAAGCGTGACCCTTCATCCGCGCAAGGGCAATCCGCCTCAACGAATCGTGGAAACCTCTTGCGGAATACTCAACGCCATCGGATTAGCCAATGTCGGGCTGGAACGCTTCATTGCCGAGAAGCTGCCCGTTTTGGAGAAGATCGGTGTGCCTACACTGGTCAACGTGGCCGGCCATACGATGGATGAATACGTACAGGTCTGCGAAGCGCTCGACGCCCAGAAAGCGGTGGCCGGCATTGAGCTGAACGTTAGTTGCCCCAATGTTAGTGACGGACTGGTTTTCGGAACTGATCCTGCGGCCCTGGCCGAACTCGTGGCCGCCGTGCGCAAGGTGGTCCGCCGCTCCGTGTTTATCGTCAAGCTCTCGCCCAACGTGACCGACATTACCGAGACCGCCCGGGCTGCCGTTGGCGAAGGCGCCGACTGCTTGAGTATGATTAATACCTTCGTGGGCATGGATGTTGACATCGAGCGGCAGGAGCCCGTGTTGGCCAACACCACCGGCGGTTTGAGCGGACCTGCCATCAAGCCCCTGGCCCTTCATTTGGTACATCGGGTGTTTAAGGATGTGGCCCAGCCGAATGACGTGCCCATCATCGGTATGGGCGGTGTTCGCGAGTGGCGGGATGCCGTGCAGTTTATGTTGGCCGGCGCGTCCGCGGTGGGTATCGGAACCGCCTTGTTCGTGGATCCCACCACACCCTTGCAGGTCATCGAAGGTATGGCTAATTACCTGCAAGGCCATTCGCTGAACAGCGTTTCTGAAT
>CAZMVS010000212.1:0-4180 GCA_964569525.1 uncultured Planctomycetales bacterium | reverse complement strand
TCTTTCGACCGGCAGGGGCCAACGTCATTGAGCAGATTCGAATTGTAGGGACGGCGGCGGCCCACGGGGCACATGTTTTGGTCATCGAGTGCATGGCCTTGCAACCTATTTTGCAATGGTTGTGCGAAAACCGTCTGATCCGGGCCACCCACGGAGTCATCACCAATGCCCGCCAAGACCACTTGGAAATAATGGGCCCTACGGAGGAAAACGTAGCCCGCGCCTTGGCGGGCATGATCCCTGAAAACGGAATCCTATACACTGCGGAACGCAAACACCTGCCCGTTTTCGAAATGGCCGCCGAGGATCGAGGCAGCGAATTGACCGTCATAAGCGAAGACGACATCGCCCAAGTCAGCGAGGAAGAGCTGGCCGGTTTTTCTTACTTGGAACACGCCGAAAATGTAGCCTTGGCTTTGCGGATTTGCGGCGACCTGGGCGTGGACCGGTCAACCGCCTTGCGGGGAATGTTCAATGCCACCCCGGATCCCGGCGCCATGTCCACACACGAACTTAATTTCTTCGGGCGAAAGATCATCTTCGTTAACGGCTTTGCCGCCAATGATCCGGAATCCACTCAACGGGTTTGGGATATCGCCTTGAAACAGTATGTCGACCTCAGAAGGCGTATTGCCATTTTCAATTGTAGGATCGATCGGCCGGACCGGTCTTATCAACTGGGCTTGGCCTGTCCCCATTGGCACCCGGCGGACAGTTACATACTAATCGGGAGCGGCACCTACATTTTCGCCCGGGCGGCGGCCAAGGCCGGCCTGGATATGCGCAAAGTATCCTTCGCCGAAAACAAACCGGTGGACAATATTTTCGAAACGGTTGTGAGCCAGGCCGGCCAATCCTGCCTGGTCATGGGTATGGGCAATATCGGAGGAATCGGTTTCGACCTCGTCCATTACTTTCGTAACCGCAGTATTCCGGAGAATACTAATGTTTGAACTGCTGCCTTTATCGATCGGCATCGGATTGGTTGTCAGCCTCCTGTTCTCAGAATTCTTCGGGCTCGCCGCCGGCGGAATGGTGGTGCCCGGATACATTGCCCTTAGTTTATCGCATCCGTTGGATGTCCTGTTGACGATAACAGCAGCTTTTCTCACCTTCGCAATTGTGCACGCCCTATCCACCCTGATCATCGTTTACGGCCGACGACGAACAGTGTTGATGATCCTCGTGGGATACTTGATCGGTGTTTTACTTCGTGTCTTTGTCGTCGCTCCCTTTGAACAAGTGGAGACCATTGAGTTCAGGCTGATCGGGTACATCATTCCGGGACTGATTGCTATTTGGATGGACCGCCAGGGCATCGTGGAAACCCTGAGCGCCCTACTTGTCGCCGCCGTGGTCGTCCGGTTGATCCTGATACTTTTTGTCGGAACGGAGTTACAAGTATGAAAGCCCTTTATTGGCGTCCGCGGGGAGTATCGCGGACCGTTCTCTTGCTGATCGCCGTGATCTCTCTCGTGGGCTGGTTGGGAGTGGAGTTCATCCGGGCTAAACAGGTACAGCCCTTTTATCAGCAAAAGCTACGGGCCGCCCAATTGGCCTACGAGGGAATGTTGGTACTCCGCGAGGAACGCCTGGAACGCGGCCATGAAATCGATCCCGAGTTGGATCCCGCCGGCACCGGTTTGATTGGTTTACCAATGAGTTCCATTACTACCGTCAGCGGCTCGTTACCCGCCAAGCAAACTTCAGTGAATCCCAATTTCGCCGCCGTAATACTGGATATGTTGAAAAAAGCGGAAGTCGAAAAAGGAGACGTAGTGGCCGTCGGATGTTCCGGCTCTTTTCCCGCCTTGAATGTTTGCGTCTATGCCGCCATGCGCGAACTCGAATTGCGCCCCATCGTCATCACCAGTGTCTCCGCCTCGCAATTCGGAGCTAACGATCCCGATTTCTTATGGATCGACATGGAACGCGTCTTGCACGAATTCAGCAAAAGCAAGTTCCCCTTCCGCACCATCGCCGTTTCCCTCGGAGGTGTGGAGGACAAGGCCTTGGGAATGTCCAAAGAAGGAAGGCGTGCCCTTACCGCGGCGATTGAACGTAATGGATTGTCCTCCTCGGTAATCAAGCCAAAGGATTTTCAGGACAGCATCGAAAAACGCATAGGTATTTACGCCCGGTACGCAGGAACAGCCGAGATCAAAGCCTATATTAATATTGGTGGAGGAACCATCTCCGTCGGCACTGCCACCGGTAAACGAATGTTTCATCCCGGCGTCAATTTATACAAACCCCTCGGCACCCCCTACGCCGACTCAGTCATGACTCGCTTTATGAACCGGGGCATCCCCGTGATTCACCTGACGCATATCGCCCGGCTGGCTGAAGAGTATGGCTTACCAGTCCAGCCGTTTACCCTACCCGAACCGGGTGAAGGCCTGGTTATTTTTCGCAGTGTCTATAATCCCTGGTTGGCGGCAGGCGTGTTGGCCATCATATTAGCCGGCTTATACACCTTCGTACGCAGCAATATCGGATATCGACTGCTGCAGACCGGTATGCCCCGAAAAGCCCAGGAAGACCAAGGGCCTATGGTTTGAACAAACCAAAATCCCCTTGACCTGTTTTTACAAGTTGATCTATATCAATAAACACAAATTTATTTTACAGCCGCAAACCCCTTCATCCAGTATAAACTTAAAGAAATGCGCATTGTTACTTTAGCATCAATATTGTGGATATAATCGCGTTACCGCAATACATTCAGAAATGAAGAAATATGCCATTCCCTTGGTGAAATTAAATCCTTTTGATATATCTACCTAGTCCTTCGCTGGATTCAAGCACGATCTACGATTACAGATTCAGGTTTAAAAAGCAGTAAAAGACCAAGCTCCCTGCAAGAGGATAACAGCCGGGACGCTTGTCTTACCGCTCACTGCCCGTACAATGATCTAAATCTTTCTTAATCTTATTCATCGAGCTGACTTCATGCCCGCAAAAAAGCATTATTTCGTCGAATTTCCAGCTTGCAAACCGGTATCCCCGGAAAGATATCATTATCCCTTTCTTGTTTCGGCAGGGTGGGGGCTGAGTATAACCAATCTGTATGTATGAAAGGCCGAAGGGAGGCAAACGACATGTTCCGCAAGACAATTTTCTGCTGCGTTTTATTACCTGTTTTGTTTTTGTGTAGCGAACTACAGGCACAAAACCGACCTCTGGATCTGATTCTCAACAGTATCCAGTTGGATCACCATTCCCCAAAGCTGGCGAAAGGTAATGACAAACAAGCCACCATCGAGCCGGACGGCTCCATCGGGCAAACCTTCCGCACCGGTGATAAAGTGAAACAGATTGTGCGTATCGCCGTGTGGAATGCGTTCTGGCACAAAACCTGGGACCCGGATGAACAAATACAGATGACCCTCTGGGACAGCCCGGCCAAAAAAGTATCCTACGGGCGCTTCATCATTCCGTATCAACAACGCAGGTGGGAACAGGCCGTTCCCATGTTCCTGATCCAGGCCCGGGTAAAACCACACACTGACTATTACTTCGAATTGACCACCCGACTCCAGCCCATGCGTCCGGGGGAGTTGCCCCGCGAATGGTTGATCAAAAAACAGCGCCCCGGTGTGTCCGGCGGAGATCGTAAAGTCGGCGGATTCGGTATCGCCCGAGCGGATTATCCCCACGGCCAAGCTTACGTGAACGGCGAACCCCAGGATTTCGATCTGTATTTCAGTGTCCACGTCCGCCGCGATGTTTCCCGTGATGAGTTATATAAACGCGCTTTTGGTCGTTTCGACCTTGGGTACCCGCCGCTTGCCAAGGTGGAAGAAGCGGTCGAAGCCAAAAACTGGGACTTGGCGATTACCGAATTGGTCAAACATTTTGAAAGTCGTGACGATTGCATCGATGCCGAACGAACCACCCCCAAGTATGACCCGACTTTCGATACCGATTGGGCAGATTGGTCCGCCCTGCAACTGGTTCGCCTGGAAGACGGGTATCACGTCGATTTGAGTCCCAATTGGAACCACTATGCCCTCTGGCCGGAACGCGGCGGAGTGGGCTTGACCCGCACCGGCTTGCGCAAACCGCTTTCCATCGCCTACGAACACACCGGCAACGTCAAATACGCCCAGGCCTTTAATGACCTGATCCAAAACTTCCTTATCTATTGTCCTTCGCCCGTGTTGGCCGGCGCTTACCC
>CAZMVS010000211.1:0-6331 GCA_964569525.1 uncultured Planctomycetales bacterium | reverse complement strand
CGGCGTCCGGATTGCCGAGCCACCTGAATCGCCTCGGCAGGGCCTTTTTCCGGAGACAACCGACCGGCAAAGAGAAGGTAGTCCTCCTTTTGAGGTTCAAAGGGAAAATCATCAAGCTTAATTCCGTTATGCACCGTGGCCACGTAATTCAGCGTCGGCAAAAGGGATCGTTCGGCATACGAAAGGGACACGAAAGGCAAATCTTTATAGGTATTATAAACCGGATGGGTGGCCCGAACCCAGGCGGCCCCGTGTAGGGTGGACACCATGGGGCAGGGGATCAGCCGGCCAAAAACCAGGCCGTGAATATGCAAATGATTATGCACGATATCGAATTCGCCGGCCGCCGCTCTTTCCATACATGCGGCAATGTGTAGCTCTTCCAATGCCCGCATATCCGGCGGCCCTTCCATCAGGCCGCTGGTTGGATCGAAACCCACGGGGCGCTCTTTTTCCGGTGTCGGCCAGGTGTTGAACGAATATGGAATGGTCTCCACCGTCTTGGCCGAACTTTTCGAACCCCCGGCACAAAACAAAGTAACCTCATGCCCGAACTGAACCAGCCCCTCAGTGATGTTGTTAGCCACCTGTTCCCACGGCCCATAGCCGGCAGGGGGGATAGGCCAACTGATCGGGGCCAACATGGCGATTTTCATAAGCCACCATACCTTCATGCATCTGCGATTGTGATAATGCGGAACGAGAACTCGGACCAGTCTCGGCCCGTTGGAAACCCCTTTATTACATATCTTTAGAGGGGGATTGTCTACCTTTTATATTGAGAAATCATTTTGCGAAGTTGATTCAGGGCTTGATCGCGGGCAGTTATTTCCTTGTTAAGCTGAGCGTCGTATAGCTGATCCAGGATTTCTTTGAAAATCGGCCCCGGCTGCAAGCCCTCGCGAATCATATCTTCGCCGGTCACCAGCGGGGGGGGGGCAACTTCGTCAGCTGGAATAGCCTCGCAACGCTGCCGGGACCCATCATTCGCCTCAATAGAACGGTTTTCCGCCAGACAGACCGCCCTGTGCAGGGCCAGCAAATCCTGAAAACGGTTATGGGCCATCAATTTCTTAAACTTAGCCAGTGACATTTCCGCAGCATGATCCAATTGCCGATAATGACCCACTAGCCAACCGGTATCAGCGATCTGCCGATTACTGCAGCGCAACGCGTCGCCGATCTCCTGGATTTCCTGCACGCCCCGATCATGCAGCAGGGCTGCCGTGGTTAAAACGAAATCCACATTGTCCGGCAAATGCTCGATTACCGCCAAAGCCCGGCTCAATTGTTCTTTCGACCAGTGAGCATCAGCCCACAGGTGATCTAATAGGTTTGTATCCGCCAATAGCTGGACTACCCGGAAACGGGCTGGGTGGGCGAACATCTTCTCCAGCTCTTCACGGATTCGTTCCGGGCTGATCTGCTGAATGCGCTCTCCATGTCGGCGGATAGCCTCAAAAGTATGCGGATCAATTTGAATTCCAAATCGTGCTGCAAAACGTATCGCCCGCAACATGCGCAGGTGATCTTCTTCAAAACGCTGATCAGGATCGCCAATGGCACGCAAAATCCCCGCTTCCAGGTCCCGCCGACCCTTGACGTGATCGATGACCTCTTCGGCAAGCGGGTCATAAAACAGCCCATTGATGGTAAAATCCCGTCGCTGAGCGTCTTCGTAGGGATTGGTAAAAATCACTTGCTGAGGATGACGTCCGTCCTGGTAACTGAAATCACTACGAAAGGTGGCGGTTTCTATCCAGTGTTGACCCTGCCGGACCATGACTACGCCGAATTTGGCCCCAACTTTACGGGTTTTGCTGAACAGTTCAACAATCCGATCCGGCGGTGCATCGGTGGCCACGTCGATATCCGCAGGCTGAAGCCCCAGCAGCATGTCCCGCACACATCCCCCCGCAAAAAGGGCCTGCTGGCCGTTTTCACGCAGGCGGCGAACCACTTTTAAAGCGGCTTCTTCAAGACTGATTGGCTTTTTGCCCCGCCTTTTCATAGTTACTCCGCCGAAGGCCCGCTAATACGCATTATTCGCAAAGCCATGGTTCCCATGTCCCTTCGCCGATGCTCTATCAGTGGATAAAGATCAGGCTCAACTCCACCCTGTAAGCCGTATCGAACCACGATCAATGCATCCGGATCAATAAGCGGATCAGCGGCCAGGCGATCCAATATCCTGCGCACCTCTGGATGCGGATCAATGCCGCTGAGCATCCGGTAGGGCGGATCCAGAAAAACCAATCCATATCTCTGTACCCCACTACCCTGTGGTGGCGAAGGCAAC
This sequence comes from uncultured Planctomycetales bacterium, assembly GCA_964569525.1. GTDB lineage: Bacteria > Planctomycetota > Phycisphaerae > UBA1845 > PWPN01 > JAAYCU01. The sequence goes on along the minus strand of CAZMVS010000211.1, from coordinate 4,032 downwards.
TGGCACTTGTCAGCCGATGCCTGAATCACCTTTGCCTGTTGGCCGGCGTCCAGGCTCTCAAGATTGCGCCGGATCAAGGCTGCCGTGGCGGGATGCTTCTCAATAAAAAGGCAAAAACAAGCTCCCCGCGAAAGGGCCTCCAAACCAAGAGCCCCGCTGCCGGCGAACAGATCCAGCACCGCAATCGGAGGCAGGCGTCCCGGCTCAGCCAATTCGTTCCCAAGAATGTCAAATAGAATAGCCTTGGAACGATCCAACACGGGACGTGTTCGCTTGCCTGCCGGTGCCACAATCGACCGACCACGCCATTTGCCCGCGATAATCCGCATGTTCGCAAGTATAACATGGCCAAGCTCATTTGCGTACGGTTGCCGATATGCTGCCCAACAAGTACAATTTTGTCTGTTCAGTTACGAGTTATTAGGAAAGGGAATTTCGTGAAGCTACCTGAGATCAAAGATATAAAGAACCTCTGCGAAGAGTGTGTCGGCCTGTGTTGCCGCTACTTCGCCTTCGAAATCCCCAAGCCCAAAACCCGGCGCGATTTCGACGACATGCGGTGGTACCTGTTGCACGAAGATTGCATTATCTTCGTGGAAGACGGAGAGTGGTATATCCAGATCAATCGCAAGTGCAAAATGCTGCAGCCGGACAATCGTTGTGGCATATATGAGAATCGGCCGGCCATTTGTCGTGAATATACGACGGAAGGGTGCGACTATCACGGCGAGGAATACGAATACGACCACTTATTTACTGAGCCGGAACAGATCGCTCGTTTTGCCGATGAGTATTTTGCCCGTCGAAGCAAACGCAAAAAAGCGGCTCGCCAAACTGGTCAGCAGGGGGGCTCCAAAGCTACCAAACGATCCACCGGCAAGAAGAAAAAGAAAAAAGCAACCCGCAAAAAGACAAAATCAACCAGCAAAAAGTCGAAAAAAACCGGCAAGAAAGCGGGGCCGGTTCGGCTGCTGAAATCTGCCTGACGACCTGCCCATGAAATTCAAAACCGTTAAAGGGACGCGAGATTTTTACGCGGAGCAGATGGCCATCCGCAATTGGATTGTGGACAAGTGGCGAAGGGTCTCGCTGCGCAACGGGTTCGAGGAATACGACGGTCCGATTTTTGAATATCTCGACTTGTACCGCGCCAAAAGCGGGGAAGGAATAGTCTCCGAGCTCTTTCATTTCACGGATCGAGGTAATCGGCAACTGGCCATCCGTCCTGAAATGACCCCGACCATTGCCCGTATGATCAACGCCCGGGCCAACTCGCTGCCCCGCCCGATCAAGTGGTTTAGCGTTCCCCGAATTTGCCGGGCTGAGCGACCGCAGCGCGGCCGGTTGCGCGAATTTTTCCAGTGGAACATCGATATCGTTGGCGTGGATAATGAGCTGTCCGATGCGGAATGTGTTTTCGTGGCCCTGGATTTGTTCCGCGAGCTCGGACTAACGCCTGATGATATGGTTATGAAGATTAATTCCCGCTCGCTATTGTCCGCCTTGCTGGAAGCTTGGGAATTTGAGCCTCAACGACATGAAGACATTTATACCGTACTAGACAAGCGAGATAAACTGCCCGGCGAGGTTTTCGAGGCGGAAGTTGATAAGATCAGTCGCAACGATCATGAAAAAGAAACCTTGCTGACCCTCGGCCAGGCCCGGGGCCCGAATGGTTTCACTTCCATCGAAGAATTGGCTTCCGGTAACAAAAAAGCAAAACAAGAATTGGATCGACTGCGGAACGTGCTCGAATTGCTTCAGCAGATGCAGGTCGGCGACTACTGCGAATTTGACATGGGCGTGGTCCGTGGTTTGGCATACTACACCGGCGTCGTGTTTGAAGGATTCGGCAAAAAAGGCCTCAAACGGGCTATTTGTGGCGGCGGACGATACGACCAATTACTGGAAATCCTAGGCGGCCCACCGATGTCCGGCATCGGTTTCGGAACCTCCGACGTGGTCATCATGGATCTGCTGGAAGAGATTGGCCGGGTCCCCGCTGAAGCCAAAAATTCCACCCAATGCGATTTTTTCGTCATCGACGCCGACCAGGAATTATTCAATGAGGTCATCACCCTGACTGCGAAACTGCGTTCCAAGGGGTTTGCCGCCTCTTTCAGTTACCGTCGGCAGAACGTTGGAAAGCAATTAAAACAGGCCGCGAATCGACAGGCCGGTTGCGCGGTGATCATTGGTTCGGAATACACCGAAAAAAATGTCATCGGTGTCAAAAACCTCCAGTCCGGACAACAAATCGAGGTGTCGCTCGAAAAATTTCTGGAAAATCCACTTGTTTCTGCGAACTGAAATAACTTATGATGGGTGACGTTATGTCTCGTCGTCACATCCATTACGAGAATGCTTTCGCTGACTTTCTACGCAGCAGGGGGGTACCTTTTGTCCCCGTCAACGAGCAGCATCGGGCCATCTTTGCCGGCAACAAAGTCAAATCTTTCGATTTTCTTGTTTACACTCCTTCGGGAACACACTGGATCGTGGACGTCAAAGGCCGCCGATTTCCATACCGCACCAGCGGGGGCGACAAACACTACTGGGAAAATTGGGTGACACGTGAAGATCTGCATTCACTGGCCGACTGGGCCAATGCCTTCGGCGACAATTTTGAAGCCCGTTTCGTCTTCAGCTACTTGCTGGAAGGTTCTCCAGATCGCTGGCCGGCGGTCTGCCCACACCCCTATAAAGGCCGGCTATACGCTTTCCTGGCGGTAAAACTATCCGAGTATTCACAATTATGTCGGTTACGTTCGTTGTCTTGGGATACGGTGTCCATGTCCCGAGCCCGGTTTCGGCAAATTGTCCACCCGATTCGCTTACGCGGGCTAGCGAGTGAGCGTCGGCCGACATACGATTCAGCGGACTTTACCAACGAAGTCCTGCCTGTATAATAGTTTGCAACGAATAGAGTGCGACGAGGGAATGAAGACGATGCTCAAACGACTCAGCACAACGATATGCGGATTCTTGTTGACCGTTCAGCCGGTCATTGGCCAAGTATATACCAAGCCTGAGGCGACGAGTTCCGGCAGTGATTCCACTTGGTTGGAATGGCTGATCGGTTCCGCCTTTATGATCGGTTGCCTTTTCGTTGCTTTTAAATCATCGAAACGCGCAAACTTGGAATAGCACTCCTGCGTAAATAATTGGCACCTTTAAAATTTTTCCGGGGATCAAAATGAGCGCGGAGATGATTCTATCATTGTCCCGGCAGGTATTAGCTGGTCAGCAACTTTCGCGTGGTCAGGCGGAAAGTCTGCTTGCTGCCAGGGATGAAAATTACCTCGATCTGCTCCAGGCCGCCTGCCGCATCCGTGAAGAATTCCGCGGACAACAAGTCGGCTGCTGCAGTATCGTGGCGTCCAAAGTAGGGCGGTGCTCCGAGGATTGCGCCTTCTGCAGCCAATCCGCCCATTATTCAACCCATGTCACCAATACCAAGACAATGGAGGCCGAGGATGTCTATCGGGCCGCCATGGATGCCGCTGACAATGGAGCTCAATGTATCGGCCTGGTTAACAGCGGTTATGGTCCAACCGATGAAGAGATCGAGCACTGGGGGCCAATCGTCAGCCGAATCCGCGATACAGGACGGATCGGCGTGTGCGCGTCTCTCGGTGCCGTTACCGAAAATCAGGCCCGGCGATTGGCGACATTCGGTGTCCAGCGTTACAACCTTAACCTGCAGACTTCCCGCCAACACTTTCCCAAAATCATCACCACCCACAGCTTCGAGGATCGCTTGCAAAGCTTGCGCCATCTTAAACAGGCCGGCATTCAGCTTTGCTGCGGAGCCTTGTTTGGCATGGGAGAAGATTGGGATGATCGGTTGGATCTGGCTTTTGAACTTCGCCGCCTTGGTGTTGATGTGATTCCCATTAATTTTCTGATTCCTATCAAGGGCACGCCGCTTGCTGACCTCCAACCGCTGCGCCCCTTGGAATGCCTGAAGATACTTGCTGTTTTTCGCTTTTTACTTCCTGAACAGGAAATAAAGGTTGCCGGTGGAAGGGA
>CAZMVS010000210.1:0-2300 GCA_964569525.1 uncultured Planctomycetales bacterium | reverse complement strand
TAGAGACCTCAGCAAGGCGGGCGGTCCCCCAATTAACGTATTCCCTGCTCATGGACCATTCGGGAAAGTTCTTGCCGAATTCGTAGCAGGCGCGGGAGGCTTCGGCCCCCCAGTTGCCGCCGGACTTGGCCTGGTAGGTCCAATTGGCGTTGTCTTCGACGAAGCTCATGAAGACGAGCTGTTCGTCATCGGTGAAGCCGTCGTAATTGTAGAAACGGGCATAAACCAGTACGCCATGGCCGGGAGCGCGGGCGGCGGCGTGCCGATCGCTCCAGAGTTCGAAATACATGGGCAGGCCGGAGCGTTTGGGGCTGGGATTGTCGAGAATGAACTGCATGCGCAGGTCGATAGCCCGGCGAGCGTATTCTTCTTTGCCGGTACAGGTGTAAGCGCCGCCGAGGGTGCGGCCGATATGCCACCAATATAAGGCGGGATCGACGGCGTGTTTGCGGGGTTTGCGTTCGGTGTCGTATTCAGGTACCCAGTAACTTTCCGGGCGCCACGCAACGGGTTTCTTGGTTTCCCTGTGTTGGAGGTATCCTTTCATGACCAGGTCGGCGAGCGAAGTATCGAAGTCGGGGATGATATGGACGTTCATTTCGCCTTCCCAGACGTCCCAGATTTCGCGTCGGTCGTCGTGGAAATGTTTGGCGAGCAAATGGATGGCCTGTTGCCAGTTTTCTTTTTCGACAGCTTGTTTGACTTCAGAAAGCTCGGGAAGGTCGATATTCACGCGCTCGGTGAAGAACTTGCGGAGGTTGGCTTCGCGGTCGGGCACAGGCTTGATGTGGACTTCGAAGGAGAGGTCACCGATGTTGGGGGGCGTTTGCTGAGCAAAACCGTCAGGGTAGTGATCGCCTTTGAAGGCCTTGAAAGCGACCTGGCCGTCGCCGCCCTGCACGCCGATCTTGAAGTAAAATTTGTTGTGGCCGTTGGTTAAAGCGCGAAATTGGAACCAGAGGACGCGATCATCGGTTTCACGTCTGCGTTCGAGGTCGTAAATCGATTGAATATGAGAGGTGGTTTCATCGATAACGTATTGGCCGAGTTTGTGATTGCCCTGCATGGTGAAAAGGGCCATGACCACGCGTTCGCCGGGATCCCAGGTTTTGTAGATGGGGCGGATGCCGATACGGTAAATTTCGCCGGTGTTTTGGGAGACGGTGAATGATTGGGCGATCAGGTTGCGGTTGGAGGCGACGGCCTGGGTGTTGCCCGGCCCGGTGCCCGGTCCCGGTCGTACGTAATTGAGGTAATCGTCGAAAAGTTTGCCGGCATGGGCATGGCCGACGAGGCAGAACAAGCATCCGATCGCTAAAAGGGATTTCCATCGCGTAATCACGGGTTCACTCCAATGCTTTAGACATAGATAAATCCGGTATTCATTACCGAAATTTTACTTGTAGGATAACTGAGCCGGTTGCGATTCGCAAAGAATCCAACCCGGGACGGCTTTATTCCTCTTGTATTTCCTTTTGAGGGATAGGAATGGTCCATTCAACCTGTTTTTCCACGTCATAGACTTCCGGTTCGGCTTTGGGTTCGGCGGGCGGGAGGTGCAGGTGAATGGGAGCATCGGTGGTCAGGAAGTATTGAATTTCCTGCGCACCTCGCTGCCATTGGACCTGTATCATGCCCTGGTCACCGGGGAGCGGCAGGTTTCCTTCGGCCTGTTGGATTGAGCCGGGGATGAAAGTGAAGTCAAAATGATTCATACCCAGATCGAAGCGGGGATGCAGGCCCAAGAGGTAGCGGGATAACTGCCAGGTGGGCGGACCTGACCAGTGATGGCAGTGTGACCAGCGGGGATCGAAGACCTCCAGCCAAGTAGTAAATCCCTGGTCCAGCATCCAGCCCCAGCATCGGCGGTATTGATCGAGAACGAAATCCATCTCGTCCCGTTCGATTAGTTCCGGGAAGGCGAAGTGGGCAAAATAAGGAGTGATAATCTGTTCGCTGGTAACATCGGGGGCGGAAAGGCGTGGGGCTTGGGGATTATTGGGGAAACAATTGAAGATGTGGTTTTTGATGTATTCAACGCAGGCGGTTTCCTTATCAGGGTCGATTAAGTCGAGGCGGAGGGCCAAGACTGCGCGGTGAAAACCGATGGCGGACCAGCCTTTATCGGGATCATCAAGTTGTTTTAACAGCCAGCGTAAGACGGCGCGGCGAATACGCGTTACATCTCGTTCGACGCGTTCGGTGTCGTAAGCTTTGTCCAATAATCGGCACCATTGCTGCAAGGCCTGGAGGCCGTCGAGCAGGTGCATGTTGTAGGCCATGTCTGCGGGGCCTTCGTT
>CAZMVS010000209.1:0-2303 GCA_964569525.1 uncultured Planctomycetales bacterium | reverse complement strand
CTATGTGCCTGCTGCTTATCTCCTTTATTTTCAGCTTTATCAGCGAAAGGGTAATCCGACGTTCCGCACGCTTGCATCGAGGAGAAAAAGTTTAACACCGACCGTCGAATCATCGGCGACTTCTAATAGATTGGGTCCGAGAGATTAATTAACAAAATGCATCTGTCATCACGAAAACTTGTTGATCGCTCCTTCACCGGCCTGGGAATCTTCTCCATTTTCCTCGTAACGGTATTCCTGGCGATCATTCTTCTGCCCATCATGTGGAAGGGAGTCCAGGCTATCGTCTTCCGCGGCACAATCGAACACCGCAAGTTTGTCCTCAACCAGTTCGACCGCGGCGACCGGGAAACTATCAATGCCGAAATAAAACGGGCGGAAGCCGCCAGGCAACCCGTCTTCGACATCCTCGACGACTTTGAACAGGAAATGCAGAACAAGGGTTTCGCCTTCCGCCGCAAATACGAAAGCCGATACAAAAAATTCAAAGACGAACTTCGTGAACTGCTCGGCCCATTACCTCATGATGAAGCACCACCCTTGTTACGCGACCAGTACGGCCCCACCCGCTGGGACCAGGCCCGCGACAAACTTCAGGACGTCCTTTTCGCTACCGAATATGATTATTCCGATCCCACCAAAATGGGCGTCAAAGTCCTGGTCCCTCGGGCTGAAAAATTCGAAGGAACCCCCCTCGAACCGCTGTTCCCTTACCTCGAAAACAACGCCGGGAAAATTCTGCTCCCCCAATGGACCTGTTATTGGCATTTCTTCCTCGATCCCTCCTTCGACGCCCACTTTTTCGGCGGTATCTGGGCGGAATTGCTCGGTACCATTTATCTGACCATCGGAGCCATTATCTTCGCCGTGCCCATGGGTGTTATTTCCGCTATTTACCTGGTCGAATATGCTAACCCTGAAAGCAGACTCGTCGGCCTGATTAGAACCTGCATTAATACTCTCGCCGGCGTCCCCAGTATCGTCTTCGGCCTGTTCGGGCTGGCCTTTTTTATCAACGCGATTCATGTGTCACACTCGCCAAGCGTGCTGGCCGGCTCCCTTACCTTGGCCGTGCTCATCCTCCCCGTAATCATACGGGCTTCCGAAGAAGCCATCCGCGCCGTCCCCCAAACGTATAAAGAAGCATCCCTCAGCCTGGGAACCAGTAAATGGCGAACGGTTGTAACCGTTATTCTCCCTGCGGCATTACCCGGGGTATTAACCGGCATCGTCATCAGCATGGGTCGGGCCGCCGGCGAAACCGCTCCGATTATGTTCACCGCGGCATGCAGCTTCGGTGCCCCTTTGTCCATCTTGGAAGTTCTCGACAAACGCACTCCGGCCCTGCCCTGGAATATCTATAACCTCTGTTCCGAACACCGGGCTGTCGATGAAATCCGTCATGTCCAATTCGGAATGGTCTTCACCTTGGTTATGCTTGTTCTGTTGTTAAATTCCGCCGCGATTATCATGCGGGCCAAAATCTCCAAGAAACTGAGAGGTTGATAATGGCAGTTAAATCAAAGAAAAATTCCCTGCGACCACCGGAGATAGTGGAGACGCCACAAATACCTGTGGCCCCCTCCCAAACCAAACCGCAACAAAAACCGCAGGCCGAAAATACTCACGTCTGTTGCGAAAATTTCTCCATCTTCTATTACGATTACGAAGCGGTGAAACAAGTCAATATGTCCGTCCCCGTCAGCCAAGTCACTGCGGTCATCGGCCCCAGCGGCTGCGGCAAAAGCACCCTGCTCCGCGCCATCAATCGCATGAACGACCTGATCCCCGGCTGCCATACCAGCGGAAAAGTTCTGCTCGGAGAATATAACATCTACGGCCCACGCATCGACGTCACCGCCCTACGCAAAAAAGTGGGCATGGTCTTCCAAAAACCCAACCCCTTCCCCAAAACCGTTTTTGATAACGTCGCCTTCGGACCGCGCATCCACGGCCTACGCCGGAGAAGTAAATTGGCTGACATCGTCGAAAACAGCCTCCGCCGGGCCGCCCTCTGGGACGAGGTCAAAGACCGCCTCCACGAAAACGCCCTCGGCCTGTCCGGCGGCCAACAACAACGCCTGTGCATCGCCCGGGCCCTGGCCGTCGAACCGGAACTACTCCTGATGGACGAACCAACCTCCGCCCTCGACCCCATCGCCACCGATCATATCGAAAACCTTATCGGCGAACTGCGTAACAACTATACCATCATGGTCGTTACTCATAATATGCAACAGGCCGCCCGAGTCTCCGATCAGACCGCCTTTATGTACATGGGATCCTTGATCGAGATCGGTCCG
>CAZMVS010000208.1:0-5177 GCA_964569525.1 uncultured Planctomycetales bacterium | reverse complement strand
CCCCTCCCTCAACCGGGCCGTGGGCCCGGGGGCCGCCCACCCCCGCGAACATGCCCCCCCCCGGAATGGGGAAGTTTTCGCCCGCCTGCAAACCGCCGCCGAAGGAAAAATCTCCCTCTTAACCCTGGCTCCCGAACAACCGGGCGCCATAGAACTCATCCAACAGGTAAGCGAAAGAGGTGTCCTCGTCTCCCTCGGACATCACCGGTCTGATCCCCAATCGCTGGATGCCGCCATCCAGGCCGGTGCAAAATTGTGCACTCACCTCGGCAACGGCAGTGACGCGATGTTGCCCCGCCTCAACAATATTATCTGGCAACAGTTAGCCGATGATCGGTTATGGGCCTCCTTCATCGCCGACGGGCATCATCTCCCCGGACCGACCTTACGCTGTATGTTGCGGGCCAAATCTCCGCAACGCAGTATCCTGATCACCGATGCCGTCGCCGCCGCCGGTATGCCACCCGGACAATACCAACTCGGAACCACCTCGGTGGAGCGGACCCCCACCGGAAAAGTAGTCCTGCCCGGCACACCTTTCCAGGCGGGCTCGGGAGCGGATATGCCCCGGCTCATCGATTTCGCTATTAATCAAGGTGATCTCTCCTTCGCTCAGGCCATTGAACTGGTCAGCCTGCAACCCGCGCGGCTGATGGGAACACCCCTGGAAAATTGGCGCTGCGAAATTAACACGCCCTCCGAGCTGGTGGAACTCGACTGGCATCCCAACCAGGGGGGAATAAAAATTCGGCAGGTCGCCGCCGGACAATTCACCTTACGCATAACAGATTAATTGCGTATCGATTCCCGCTTCAATATCTTTCTCCATCCGTCTGAAGCCCTACATCTGCTCCCTATCAAAAAACACCCCGATACCTGACGCTCTTTGTTAATATCAAAATCTCGATGCCCTTTTTGCTTAAAATTTCATTAAATTTCGTTCCGCAATCAAAACTCATTATGTTTCTGATTCTCACAACAAACGCTTGAACCAGTGACCCTGCCCCACTTGAAGGACACAGGCTTTTGCTCCTAGAATGTAATGTGTTTTGTAATCTGTTATAATGAATCAGGACAGGCGATTACGGCGACCTGCCCCTTACCGGCTTGATTTTAAGTTTCCCCCGTAAAAAACCCGGAATCGAATGGCTAGAAGCAAAAGAAAATTAGGCGAGATTCTTGTTAAGTGGAACATCATCGGGGTCAACGCGCTCAAGGATGCCATCAAGTATGCCAAAGAGCATAACAAACGCGTTGGAGAAGCCCTCGTTGAACTGGAATTGTGCTCCGAAAAAGACGTGACCAAGGCCTTGGCCAAACAGTTCGACATGGAATATGTGGACCTCGACAAAACCACGGAAGTTACCAAAAATCTCAAGCTCATCCCCCCGGATACAATCAAAAATCTTAAGGTCCTTCCCCTTGGAGAACATGATGGCCGGCTTAAAGTCATTATTTCCGACCCCTTGGACCTGGAAACCTTGGATTTATTGCGTTTTCGATTGAATCCGAACATTGAAACCGCCTTGGCGCCTCCCTCCAAAATCAAAAGATTTATCGATAATTTCCTCTCCGATTACGGTGACCAAATCAAAAGCACCGTCCACAGTATCGATGAAGAACAATCCGGCGACGGGCAGGATGACTTGGCAAAGCTGGCTAAGCAGGAAGACCAGGACGCCCCCATCATCCGCCTGTTAAACCAGGTAATCGGCGAGGCGGTTCGCAATCGAGCCAGCGATATCCATGTTGAACCAATGGCTGACCGGGTTCGTGTCCGCTACCGCATCGACGGTGTCTGCATCGAGCAGGAAAAAATACCCAAGTCCGTACAAGGCGCCGTCACCGCTCGAATGAAACTCATGGCCGGTATCGATATCGCCGAACGACGCGTCCCCCAGGACGGCCGTATTAAAATGAAAATCGACGGCAGTGATATCGACTTCCGCGTCAGTACCTGCCCCGGATATCACGGCGAAAGCATCGTCTTGCGTATCCTCCGACCGGAATCCGTGCGGGTGGGTATCCCCAGCCTGGGCCTCGAACAAGACGATTACAGCAAATTCATGAACATCATCAAGAGGCCCAATGGCATCTTCCTGGTCACCGGACCAACCGGTTCCGGTAAAACCACCACCCTCTATTCCGCCCTCCAGGAATTGAATCGCCCCGATACCAAAATCATCACCGCCGAAGATCCCGTTGAATACAACTTCCCCGGCATGAACCAGTGCCAGGTGCGCGACGATATCGGCCTGACTTTCGCTAAAATCCTCCGCTCCATGCTACGTCAGGCACCCAATATCATCCTCGTCGGAGAAATCCGGGATATGGAAGTCGGTGAAGTAGCCATTCAGGCCGCCCTGACCGGGCACCTCGTATTCAGCACCTTGCATACCAATGATGCTCCCAGTGCTATCACCCGATTAATCGATATGGGCATCAAACCGTTCCTCGTCGCCAGTTCCATCCAGGCTATCATGGCCCAGCGACTCATACGCCTGATATGCAATGATTGTAAACAGGATGATCCTTCAGTGGATAAACAATTAATGCGCGTCATCGGGCTGACCCCTGAAGAAATGGGCGATACCAAGCTCAAAATAGGTGCCGGGTGCAAACGATGTAACCAAACCGGCTTCCGCGGCCGAGCCGGCATCTTCGAACTATTGACTATGAATAACGAATTACGTGAACTGGCCTTTAACCGGGCTCCTACCAGCCAAGTCCGCAAGGCCGCTCGCGCCGGCGGCATGCGCACGCTGGTGGAAGACGGAAAACTGAAAATCCTTCGCGGCGCCACTACCCTCAAAGAAGTGGCCCGACATGCACAAGCGGAAGGAATCTTTATCGAAGAAGAAGCGTAAAAAACGGCTCGCGATTCGCGACCGCTGACCCGCAAAATCGAAGCAATGGCTTAAATCAATAGGTGAAATCAATGGGTACGTTGCATATTGACCGAATCCTCGAGACCTGTATCAAACGCGGAGCCTCCGATATTCACCTCACCGTGAATCGGCCTCCCGTCCTGCGAATGCACGGCCGGCTACGCTCCCTGGAAACCAAGGTCCTCGAACCGGAAGATACCGTCAGCCTGATGAAATCCATAACCCCTGACCGCAACCAGCAGGAACTCCAGGAAGAAGGCGGCACTGACTATGGCTTCGCCTTCGGAAACCAGGGCCGCTTCCGTGTCAGTATCTTCCGCCAGAAAGGCAACCTGGCCATCGTCTTGCGGCTTATCCCCAACAAACTGCTGTCCTTCAAAGAGATCGGCCTGCCCACCATTTGTGCCGCCCTCTGCCGGCGACCACGAGGCCTGTTCCTTGTTACCGGCCCAACCGGCTCAGGAAAAACCACCACCTTGGCCAGCATGATCAACTACATCAACGAAAATTTCGATCGCCATATTATCACCGTCGAAGAACCAATTGAATATTATCACCTACATAAAAAATCCATCATCAATCAGCGGGAAGTAGGATTGGATGTGCCCAGCTTCGCCGAGGCCCTCCGCCGCGTGCTGCGGCAGGACCCCGACGTCATCCTCGTCGGAGAGTTGCGTGACCTCGAAACCATGGAAGCCGCCGTCCGAGCCGCGGAAACAGGCCACCTTGTCTTTTCCACCGTCCATACCACCGGCTGCCAGGGTACCGTCAACCGAATCATCGACGCCTTCCCCATCGAACAGCAGGAACAAATCCGCGTCCAGCTCTCCACCAACTTGATCGCCGTCCTCTCACAGGCCTTGTGCCCCAGAATCGATAAGGGCATGGTCGCCGCTTACGAGTTCATGGTCATAACGCCCGCCATCGCCAACCTCATCCGGGAAAACAAAACCTTCCGTATCGATTCCAGCATCCAAACCGGAAAAAAATTCGGCATGCAACTGCTGGACGAACATTTACTACAACTATACAAAGACCAGATCATCTCTCCCGAAGAGGCTATGGATAAAGCCCGTAATCCCGGCGATATGCAGGAAAAAATAGAAAAAATCGACAAAGGTCTCTCACTGCAACAGGCCACGGGCGCCGCAGGTCAGGAAGCGGAGGAAAATCCTGAGATGTCTAAAGGATGATATAATTGCTTGACAACAGCATCCGTTTTAACAATACCAAAACGAATGAGCAAAAATTATGGCTGACAGCACGAACAAAACAACCTCCGGCACGGGTACCAAAACTTCTCAAGCAAAGTCACCGCGCACCGAGCGAAAGGTCCCCATCAGCCAGTTAAAAGGCCGTCCCCTCGGCCGAATCCTCATCAAACTCGGTAAAATCACTCGTACCCAGGTCGGCGAAGCCCTCGAAATACAGAAAAAAAAGTCCGGGCCCATCGGGCAGATACTTGTCGAACTCGGCTACGTCTCCGAAGACAACGTCCGCTTTGCAATGGCCGCCCAGTTCGGTATGGAACCGGTGCAACTGGCCAATGCCGAAGTCCCCAAGGAAGTCATTAACATGCTGCCGGCACAGGTGGCCAATACCTACCGGATCATCCCCCTTGATTATGACGCCGCCTCTAAAACACTAACCATCGTCATGGATGATCCCTCCAACTTCCAGGCCACTGACGACCTCAAAACTTTAATGGGCGGGGAAATCAAAACCTGCTTGGCCACTCCCGAAGAAATGGCCAACGCATTGGCCCGCTATTACCCCGAAGATGCGCCACAATCCATCACCGACCTCTTGACCGAACTCTCCAGCGATGAAGACCTCTCCAAGTTCGAAGGCCGCGGCGAGAGTATCGACCTCGACGAATTAAAGGAACTCGCCGACTCCAACCCCGTCAAAAAGTTACTTAACCTCGTCCTCCTCCAGGCCATCCGCGATAAAGCCAGCGATATCCATTTCGAACCCTTCGAAAACGAATACAAAATGCGTTACCGCATCGACGGCGTACTCTACGAAATGGTTCCCCCGCCTCGACATATCGCCATGGCCATCGCCAGCCGTATCAAGGTCATGTCCAACCTCGACATCGCTGAACGACGCCTGCCGCAGGACGGCCGTATCGAACTCCAGGTCGGCGGCAACCCCGTTGACCTCCGGGTCAGCGTCTTGCCCACCATGTTCGGCGAATCCGTCGTCATGCGTGTCCTCGACCGCAGCAACGTTGCCCTCGACCTCAACCAGATCGGCCTCCGCGACGACGACCTCGACGTCCTCGAC
>CAZMVS010000207.1:0-2940 GCA_964569525.1 uncultured Planctomycetales bacterium | reverse complement strand
GCACAGGTCGAAGGCATCCTCCAGAACCTGGACAAACCGCCCCGCTGCTGATTGGCTGGCAAAAGATCCCAGGTCCGTTCCGGGGTGACCCTGCAAATACTTATTGACCGTGAACCGCGGTAACCTGGCTGACGGATCGACGTGGACGAACCAGGCCGGCCCGAAGGCCACGTTGTCCAAGTAATCTTCGGGCATGATCATCCGGGCCAACCGGTAGTACTCAAAAGTGATTTCAAACACCGAGTGTGACGGCCGCCAATAAATCCGGGAAACGATTTCCTGGAGGTTCATCCGCTCGCGGGGGGAAGGAATATGTCGGCGGCCGCTTTGGGCATCTTTGGTCGCTTCGGAATTAGAAAATTCCTCCGAAACCTGATCGGCGGGCAAAGATTCCATTTGCTCCTGCGGTGCTTCATCAGATTCGGATTTATACCCCTCGCCGAATGACGGTAGCAAACGGATACTCAAGGCCCGGCGGAGGTCGGCGGCGGAAGCCAGTTGGATCAAGCGATCGTGCTTGTCCGCCAGCAGGAAAACACCGCCCCCTGCAGGGAAGGCCAGATGCGGTGAAGCCTGTTTTTCCACCGGCGGTTCACTTTTGGCAGACTCATCATCCGAACACGAAGCTTGATCCGGCTCTGCTTGCTCCGCTTTCTCAGCAGGGGCAGGCTCGGGCGGAAAGGCCATCCAATACTCGAAAAGTTCATCCCATTGCACACCTACAGTTTAGAACACCTCGCCCATCGCTCACAAGCTCTTGCCAAGTTGGCCTTACCGGGCTAACCTGAAACCGTGAAAATTCCTCTGTAATGGCAATACTTTTGTCCGCCGTGTAATAAATCCAAGGATATTCGCACTAATTGAAACCGGACATCATGACCGATCAGAATCAGAAGGTGCAAAGCAAAATGGAAGCTCAACCTGCAACGGACCAACCCGCCCAGGACTCGATCTGGGATAACGATCTGCCGGCCGGCGATTCACCACCGCTGCCGCGGTGGCCTTTGACCGCAGCTATCGTGGCCTACTGTATCTGGATGGGCTTTTTAGCTTCCATGATGATCGTACGGCTGATGTACCCCTAACCAGCCAATCTCCGGCTTTGTTCATTTACGTATGAATCAAGCAAACACCGTCCAGCCCGATTCCACCATCTTCGATCGGAACGTTTCTGTCCTGAAAACCGTGGAACCTGAACTGGCCAAGGCTGTACTTTTAAAATCCGACGAGGATTTCAAAAAAACGCAACCCCCGAAACCGATCCAAACCCGAGACGGAAAAATAAATTTCCACATCCCCCGCCAGGACGGTCGCTTCGAATGGCTTGGGCGAACGTCGATTCCTTCAGTCCGGGCCGAGGCGGTGATCGAAAAATTCGATACCGGGCAGGGAAACGTACTGGTGCCAAGGATCGGGGAAGGGACGGAATTACTGCTGCTGACCCGCCGGCTTCAGCGGCACCGGGCTGTTTTCGCCTGGGAGGAGGACCTGGGCACGATCCAGCTGGTTCTTCATCTGCATGATTACTCAGATGCTTTAACCGAGGGCCGACTGGTCCTTCTGAATTGTCCACTCAATCAGCTCACGGAAACACTCTTCGATTGGTTGGAGCAACATCCCGGGCACCTCTGCCCCAGTCGTATTATGCTCTGGCCCTGGCAGATTCCACAGGATCTGAGCAATTGCCAGGCGGCGGTTGAGAAAACCTACTCGCGCTTTGAAAAATCCCGAGCCCGAAATCTACAGGCCATTCAAGAGCAGCTGAATCAATTGCCAACCGCATCGTCGGCGATCAATACAGCACCTTTGCTGGCCATTTATTCCATGCGGGCCGAACCGGACATGTGGGATTTCAGTACCAGGCTAGCGGAAGACAGCCAGGAATATGGTTATCAACCGATTAGTATGAAAGTGCGAACACCCGACGACGTGCATCCCTTGGCACGGGCGCAGAAACTCACCGACGGAGGTCGACGTCCGGATTTGGCGTTATTACTGGATATCACCCGGCAGGAACTGGGGGCTATTTTGCCTACCTCTGTTCCGGCTATCTCTTGGATCGGACCGAACGCTCCAGACAAGGTGTTTCAATCCAATGGCCAAAAATCGCAGGACCCCATAGCGTTAACCAGCGATTGGCTCAAAAAACAAGCCCGGTCAGCAGGCCTGCCAGAAAATCAAGTGTTTGTTTGCCCACCCCCCTGCCTGAAAGGTATGGATCCCGATGATGAACAACTGACGGTTGACCGTCCGACCGAAATAGCTTTATTCGGTGATTTATATTCTATTGAGCCCCAGGTTTATGGCTACAAATTGGCTACCCAAATCGAAATCTGGAAGTGCATGGTTGATCTGCTCTGGGCTCGAATTGAACAATTCGATGGGGCGGATATGGCGGAAATATTGGCTCGGGCGGAACAAAAAAAAGGCGTTCGCTTGGAGGATTCCGCCCTTCGCCAGGCCATGAGTGATACTATGCAGACATGGGTGGCACCCACGCTACTCCGGCAGTTCATAGCGCAAATATTTACTAAAAAAGGATTTACAATAAATATTTTTGGCCGCGGCTGGCCGGGCCAGGAAGGGATGCAGGTCCATCAACCGCTTGTCACGCTGGACCAGAAGCTTACGGTACTTCGCCGTTGCCAACTTTTTATCCATGCCGACCTGACCGGCGCAGCCACTAGCGACGCCCTGCTGGCGGCGGGCAATGGAGCAGTGCTGCTGGCTCGAAAACATCCCTGCGACTCGAAAACCGGGGGTTTGCCAACGCTGCTAGAGCCAGGCAGGGAAATGTTTTGCTTCGCCCTGGGCAGAGAATTAACTGAAATTGCCGATGAATTGCTGAACAATTCGTCAAAAAGGGAGCAAACCGCTCGGCAAGCCTGCCGGCGTTGTCTTCAAGACCATCGCCTGGCAACCCGTCTGGAACAGCTAAAA
>CAZMVS010000206.1:0-6014 GCA_964569525.1 uncultured Planctomycetales bacterium | reverse complement strand
CCAGTTAGTTCCGATGAACCGGCCTACTGCACGGTGGGGCATCGGTGCATGTTTCAGCAACAAAAAGAGAAGCCCTTCTTTGGAAGATCCGGACGGTTCTGCAACCCCGGCAAAGGCTTGCGATCAAAAAACTTAAGGCTTCAAAACCACCCCGTTCTCTTGACGCCCGACAGGTGGTGAAGTAGCTTATAATAGTTGTACAATGGTAACGGATCGGCGATCGATCCTGTCCAGAGCCCGGGTGGCGGAATTGGCAGACGCGCATGGTTGAGGGCCATGTCCTGGTTTACAGGGTGCGAGTTCGAGTCTCGCCCCGGGCATTAAAAATTTATTTGATATTTATCCCGCAACCTCGGCGGTTTTTTTATGTCTATTCAAATGCAAATAGATCGGCTCATCTGAAAGCGTTTATAATCAGCTATTGCCGCGCCGTAAATTTTTCACCTTTGGCGTTTTGTCCTCAGCTTGATTAGCTTTATATCCCCGGCTGCTCTCCACGACGCCGCAGCAGCAGATACAGGAAGAAACACCCCCCGATTAAATTGGTCAGCACTCCCACTGGAATTTGACGAGACTCGCTTCGCAGCCACCACATGGCATTGCGGGCCAGTAAATCACACAGAGGCAGAAAAGCGGCACCGGCCAAGGCGCATCCAGGCAGCAGGTACCGGTGTGTCGGGCCTATCAAAAACCGCATAATGTGCGGAACCAGCAGGCCCACAAAGCCGATCGGGCCACAATGAGCCACAATCCCCGCAGTCAGCAGCGAAGCGGAGAAATATACCAGTCGTCGGCTGCGGCGAACCGGAACCCCGCGACTGGCCGCGATCGTTTCCCCCATCATCAACAAGTCCAAGTCACGATGCAGATAAGCCGCTAACCCGCCGGCCAACGCGAGCATGGCCAACGCTTCATAAACCGGATTGGTCCCCACGATCTCCAGCGACCCCATCATCCACTGCAGGATGGCCGCCAGATCATGCCTCTCAGCCAAAAACAACAGCAGCACAATCAAGGCAGAGCAGATAAACCCGATCGTAATACCCGCCAGTAAAAGGGTGGCAATGGATTGCGTGGTTCTAAGATGGGCGATCAAGTATACAATTGTGACGCAGATGACCGCTCCTAAAAAGGCCGCCACGCTGACTACCGGAAAACCATAGATCATACCCCCGCCTGTGGTGATGATCGTGACTGCCGCTCCCAGCGAGGCCCCGCTGGAAACCCCCAGAGTATAAGGCGACGCCAGCGGATTGCGGAACATGGCCTGAAACATCGCCCCCGCCGACGCCAACGCTCCGCCGGCCAGCATTCCCATGATCAGACGCGGCAGCGAAAGCTCCTTCCAAGCTGCCCAAAAGGAAACCCCGCACGTCCCCACCAGCATGGAGGCCGTCGCCACTAAGATCAAAAACGCGCTCAACAATATGTAAACTTTTCGATTCATGTGTCAGCGGACTCGCAGTTGCACACTTATCCTGTCACCGTCTCCCTGCTGATAAAGATCAAATTCAGTTCCAAAAAGTGTTTTCAACAAATCCAGGTCGGTCAGGTTCGTCGTCGGCCCATCGAACGTCACCGCGCCGTCCCGCAAAGCGATCACCCGTCCCCCTAAAATCAGGGGCAGGTTGAGATCATGACAAATAACCAGCAGGGTTTTTCCCGCTGCCGAATAATCCTGCATAATACGAATAAGCTCCGCCTGGTGCGCGGGATCCAAGGCATTGGTCGGCTCATCTAAAAAAAGGTAGGGCGTCTGCTGGGCCAGGGCGGCCGCGATCCACACTTTCTGCCGCTCTCCGCCGGAAAGCGTATCCAGCCGACGATGCAACAAGTGTTCTATACGGGAGGCGCGGACCGCCTCGGCAACCGCTTGGTGATCCTCTTCGCCCAGCGAGTCCAGCGGATCAAGATAAGCATACCGTCCGCTCTCTACGATATTTTTTACCTGGAAACCCTGATATCCCTCGTGGATTTGAGGCACGTATCCAACCAGCCGGGCGATCCGCCGACGACTCAACCGGTTGATCCGCTCCCCGTCTAAAAATATCCCCCCACTTTCTTTGGGCAGCAGTCCCAGCAGGGCGGCCATCAACGTGGATTTACCCGCTCCGTTCGGACCGATGATGGAGACGCATTCGCCAGCCTCGATCCGCAGGGAAATATCCTGCAGAACGAATTTATCTAATCGTCGTATGCAAAGCTGGTCCGCTTCAATGGCCATGAGCGGATTGTACCGGTTGATCGCGTCTTTCGCACATTTCACGGAAAGAAAGATACGTTGGTAGGGCAGTTAGACAATGAGCGCAGTCCCATCTTGGTTTTCACCTGGGAAGGAAAACATTTGGCCCCATACTTATTCCCAAACCAGGTCGGCTTCTCCCATGCGTTTCTTCAATTCCTCCATCAGCTGATCTTCTCCCGTCTCATCAGCTGCCTGGTAGGTCACGGAAAAACGCAGATATGGACCGGCATCATCCCAGGGCACCGTGCAAATGGAATGTTCGCGAATCAGAAATTGTGACGCCTCTTCCGCCGTGGTGAACGTGCGTCCACCTTGGATCCCCTTGGGGGCTGGTATATAGAGGAAGTAAGATCCTCCAGGCATTTCCGCTTGGCAGCCAACCTCGTTTAAGGCGGCCACCAGCTTGCGCAACCGGCGCTCATATTTCAAGCGAATGTCCTGCGGGATCGCCGGATCGTTCAAGGCTGAAACCGCCGCCTTCTGAATGGCGATAAACTGTCCGCTGTCGCAATTATCTTTCACGTCCGCAAAAGCCTGCACAATACGCGGATGGCCGGCCACGAAGCCCAACCGCCAGCCGATCATGTTGAAGCCCTTGCTCATGGAGTGAACTTCGACGCCAACGTCTCGGGCTCCCTCAACTTGGAGAAAACTCAGCGGCTTGCGACTATAAGTCAACATGATATGTGCGGCATCCTGCACCACTACGATATTGTTGGCTTTGGCGAACTCGATGACTTGCTTATAGAACTTTTCATCCGCCAGGGATCCGGTTGGACTGTTGGGGTAATTCAACACCATCAACTTGGCCCGTTGACGAATGTCGTCGGGGATAATATCCAAGTTCGGCTTGTAATCGTTTTTCTGCTGCAGCGGCAGGGCGTACACTTGGCCGCCGTAATACCTCGTGTGCGTACCGGCGACAGGGTAGCCCGGAACGGTCATTAAAGTGATATCCCCCGGATTAATAAATACCGCCGGTAGAATCGCCAACGCCGTCTTGCTGCCGATGCAGTGATTGATTTCGTTGGCGGGATCGAGCTGCACGCCGAACTCCCGCTTCATGAAAGCGGCCGCCGCTTCTTTGTACTCCGCGATTCCGTTATCCGCGTAGCCCCGGTTCTCTACCTTGTCCACTTCAACTTTCAGGGCTTCACGCACGGATTGCGAGGCCATCTCGTCGTTTTCGCCGATCCCGAAGTCAAGTAAAGCCCGTTCCGGCTGTTCCGCCAGAGCTGCACGCTTGGCCCGCTTGATTTTCTCAAATTTGTAAATCTCGTTGGCCTTGCCATATTGAACGCCGCCGATGCGTTCCGCAAAAAGACTCTGAAAATATGGATCGCTCATGGATGGCCTTTCCTGTGTATCAAACCGTGCCGACAAAATCATATTGTATAGATCATCGACACGAACAGCCAGCGTTTACTTCCGCCAATAAACTGCTAGCCGCGACTGCCGGCAAGAGGACATAACAAAAAAAGAACCTCTTACAGTATGTCGCGGCTAGCAGGTATTCAACTTGCCGGATGATTTGTTACTTCATCCACTTGGCCGCTGCTTTTTTCAACTTCGAAGCAATGTCCGTCTTTTCCCACGGGAAGGCGGCGCCGCGATGACCGAAGTGACCATTTCGGGCCGTTTCCCGATAAATCGGACGCAGCAGCTTCAAGTGGCTGACAATCTGTTGCGGTTTCAGCGGGAAATAATCGCAGATCAGTTTGTCCAAGTGACGTTCCTCAATCTTGGCAGTGCCACGCGTGTCAACACGCACACTTACCGGATCAGCCACCCCAATCGCGTACGCCAACTGAACTTCGCATTCCTCTGCCAGTCTGGCGGCCACAATGTTCTTGGCGATATAGCGGGCCATGTAGGCGGCACTGCGGTCCACCTTGCTCGGATCCTTACCACTAAAGGCCCCGCCACCGTGCCGACCGCGTCCTCCGTAGGTGTCCACGATAATCTTGCGACCCGTCAGGCCGGTGTCTCCATGCGGTCCACCAACAACAAAACGTCCCGTCGGATTGATATGAAACGTGATTCCATTTCGCCACAGGTCGGGACGCTCTTCCTTTATCACAGGTTTGACAATCTTGTCGATGATGGTCTTGCGGGCCTTGGCGGAAAGGTTTCCGTTACGATCCACTACTTCTTCCGTGTGCTGCGTGGATATGACCACGGTATCAATCCGGTCAGGCTCACCCGCACCATTGTAACGCACCGTAACCTGGCTTTTGCTGTCAGGACGTGCCCATTTGATGGATCCTTCTTCGCGAGCCTCAGTCAACTTGGCTACCAGCCGGTGGGCCAGGTGAATCGGCAGAGGCATCAAGGCCTTGGTCTCCCTGCAGGCAAAACCGAACATCAAACCCTGATCCCCGGCACCTTGTTCCTTGTGCAAACCTTTACCTTTGGATACGCCTTGGCTGATGTCTTTAGATTGAGAATGCAACGAACGCAAAACGCCGCAACTGCGATAATCAAATCCAATGGCCGGATCGTCATAGCCGATGTCTTGAACAATATCCCGTGCGGTTTGCTCAGCGTCGGCCAAGGCCATCTCTGCAGCCTGGTTGTGAACCGTAACCTCACCGGAAAGCACGATCATCCCGGTGGTAACTAACGTCTCAACAGCCACCCGGGCTCGTGGATCCTTGTGGATCAGGCTGTCCAGAATACCGTCCGAAATCTGGTCACAAACCTTGTCCGGATGACCTTGGGAAACAGACTCTGAAGTGAATAAAAAACTGCGATTTCCTTTTGTTTTTGCCACGGTTGCCGTCCTTTCCTTAAAACAATACATCCCAAAACAACTCACATGTTGATCGATAGAGCAGATATAATAGGCGACTATTGGCTTGGCTACAAGTTTTAACACCCCCCGGCAAGACTCTGGATAGCAACAGGAAATAGCTAATTTGCTGGAATATAGGGCAGAAATAACCGGTTGCCGCCCATCATAGACGTTGGTTCCGCTTCGAAAACCCAAAAGCAACGATCCACGTTAGCTTCCCACGCATTCCGGCACTGGGATAGTCTCACCATCCAAACCTTTATTTGGAGGTCGGTTGTCTCCGTTGATGCTCACTATTCCACTGCTGTCTGGTTGAATGCCATCTGATTTCACTTTCGATTAGGGACTTGCTCATTCGCTGGATGGATTTTATCCTCTCTTGAAATAAAACTGTACGCACTAAGACAGGACTTGCGGAGCACAATCATGGTAATCGGCAACCATGCCGCAGTCCCGGCGGATATTCCCAAAAGGAGTAATTTCTCCCATGCAAGACCCCAGAATGGATCAACTTGCCAAGGTACTGGTCAATTATTCGGTCAAGGTGAAACGAGGTGACGTAGTTCGTATTTCCGGGGCGGTCCTTGGCTTACCCCTGGTTCGAGCACTTTACCGCGAGGTCCTCCAGGCTGGCGGTCATCCCTTGCTGCGCCTGGCCGACGATCAATGCGCGGATCTCTTCTTCGAATACGCAAAACCGGCGCAGTTGTCTTACCTCAATCCTCTAACGAAACGCGAGTTCGAAACCGTTAACTGTTCTATCGGAATATGGGGTGACGAAAATACCAAGGCCATGAGTCGGGTTGATCCCGCCAAACAGGCCAAGATTAGTCAGGCCCGCAAGCCATTAATGCAAGTTGTCGCTCGCCGCTCCGCTGCCAAGGGTAAGAACCGTCTCCGATGGGTGGGAACTCAATATCCCTGCCAATCCGCCGCTCAGGATGCGGAAATGTCCCTCCATCAATATGAAAATTT
>CAZMVS010000205.1:0-2868 GCA_964569525.1 uncultured Planctomycetales bacterium | reverse complement strand
TTCAGGCCGCTGAAGCTGAAATCGAGGGAGTCTTTTTCCAGCATAGTGCGGGGGAAATTGCAGGCGTCCGGGCAACCGTTACGGGAGGCTTTTTCAACGGCAGGCCCACCGGGGAATCCCAGGTTCAAAATACTGGCTACTTTATCGAAAGCTTCGCCGGCGGCATCATCGATAGTGAAGCCCAGACATTTGATGTCCAGTGGATCGCGGATCAGTAGCAGCGAGGTGTGTCCGCCGCTAACGACCAGGGCAAGAGCAGGCCAAGGGGTTTTATCCAATCCGAGTTCGATGGCGGCACTGCAGGCGTGGGCCTCGACATGATGCACGGCGATCAGGGGCTTGCCCCAAACCAAGGCCAGGGTTTTGGCAGCGGTGACTCCGATGAGCAGGGAGCCCACCAGGCCGGGTCGCGAGGTAACGGCAATCGCATCGAGTTGCGAAGGTGTGATCTTTGCCTGGTCAAGGGCCTCCTGTAAAACGCCATCGAGGTTTTCAATATGCGCGCGGGAGGCCAACTCGGGGACCACTCCGCCATACTTGGCATGGACTTCAAACTGGGTAGCTACGACGCTGGATAATACCTCCTTCTCACCGCGGACGACGGCTGCTGAGGTTTCGTCACAAGAGGTTTCGATTCCCAGAATCAGGGGTTCGCTATCGTTCGATCTTGTCATTCACTACTCCCAAGTTGTTGGGTCATTGGACGGTTGCATATCTATCTTTCAATTCATTATGGCATGGATCATGGTTGCCAAGGTAATCGCGGCGGTTTCCACGCGAAGAATATTCGGGCCGAGATTCACCGGTTGGCCTCCTGCTTTGATTATTTCACTCAGTTCTTGCTCGGTCCAGCCGCCTTCCGGACCGACAAGCGTCAACACATTTTGGCAGCTGATCAACTCATTTGCGGCTTGGAGGAATGATTTCGTGTGGGCCGAAGAACATTCGCCGGCAACCGTGGCCACCAGGGTTCGGTCAAACTCGCCGATTCGTCGCAGGATTGTTTCCAGGTTGCATGGCGGGTGCAATTGAGGAATCCAGCACTGTTGGGACTGTTTGGCGGCCTCGATAACGTTTCGCCGCCACTTGTCGATTTTGTGTGTGTTAGCGGTAGCCAGCGAACGTTCGGTGTTCAGTGGCTGAATGGCGGCGACGCCCAGTTCCGTGGATTTTTCGACCAGCGTGTCCTGCCGACTCCCTTTGGGCAAAGCGGCCGCGAGGGTGAGGCTGGGTGTTTTTCGCTTATGCATTTGGAGTTGCTCGATTTTGACCAGGACGGCCCCGGATTCCAAACTGGCAATAGTCCCAGTAGCCTCGCTGCCTTGGCCATCGAAAAGGATTATTTTGTCGTCGACCGATAATCGACGGGCGCGTCGGGCATGATCAGCCTGTGGGCCGGCAAGACGGATTTCGCCATAAGACAGTGTTTCACAATAGAACCGTGGATCAGCCATGGAGGTTATTATCCGGACGGTTGGGGAATGTTGCAATGAAGGTCGAGGCGGATTCAACCGATGTCATTTTAGAATCTCAGGCTGGGATAAAAATTGATATTCTTCAAATTTCTCTAAAAACTTCCATGACAGGCAAAGCACACGAATTTGATACGGATGGCGTTTCTGTGGCGGATATGTCTTCGGAAGACGTGGACGCTTATTTGAATAGTCTGGAAACGCAGCAAGAAACGGCGGGGGCAAGTAGCGGTCAATCCCAGGAGGTTGCGGATCACCCTACCGAGAAAGCCACCCAATCTGAAAAGAAACCGGATGGCAATATCGACCAGCAGGCGTCTGCGGATCCGATGGACCAGGAACTTTCGGCCTTGGAATCGCTGCTTACGGAAGTCCAGAACCAGCAGGAGGAACCCTCCGCAGAAACGAGGGAATCTGGTGAGCAGCGGACTGCTGTGACAGAATCGGCAAGTAAGGACAATCAAATCCCGGATATGGCCTATGAGCAGGCGGAGGAGATAGAAGATACGCTCCAGCCCGAGGCTCCTGTTATCGAGGAAGAAGAGGTTGGCCAAGCTGAAGATAAATCGGCTGGTGGGAACGAATTGAAAGAAGAAGCGGACGCGGATGCCCCCCCTGCCGCCGAGACTGCGGATAGCCAACCGTTACGGGAAGAGAAAAGTGATCTTGCGGATGCGGAATTGGACGAACAGGTCGAAGCCGCCAGTGACGCCGAGCCGTCTGCTGTTCGCAAATCTGTTTTCAAGGGCAGTTTAGATTTCATTTCGACTTTCACCAGTGGTTGTTTATCCTGTTTTGCGCAGCTTTTGATGTTGTTGGATCGACCTTTTTCCAAGTTGAGCCTGCAAACGAAAGCGGTGCTCGGTTATATGGCTTGGGCCACTTTAATCATGGCTGCAGCGACATGGATCGTTGGCAGGATGATTCACTTCTGATAGTGCTTCTCTATGACCGGCAAAGTTTACTTTTAAAATTTTGAAGTATTCGCACCGAAAGCTCTTGATTTTTACTTTATAATCGTTTTCATTATTAAAGGCGACCGGGCGATAGAGCTTCTTTTTACTTCGCATGTCCAAGGCTAAAATCTGAATTATATTCAGGCGGTTACCGAGGATCTTTTAGATAAATTTGGGAAGACAGAAGTGAATACACCACACAAAGTTGAACAAGAATTGCGGGAAAGTGAAGCACGCTTTCGGCAATTGTACGATGAAGCGCCGGTTGGTTACCACGAGTTGGACGCTGACGGTCACATTGTGCGGATTAACCGTACCGAGCTGGACATGTTGGGGTTCACGAGAGAGGAGATGCTCGGTCGTTTTATATGCGATTTTATCGTGGAAAAAGAACAAGCGATGGAATCGTTGCGTGCGAAATTAGCCGGCCAAAGACCCCC
>CAZMVS010000204.1:0-4221 GCA_964569525.1 uncultured Planctomycetales bacterium | reverse complement strand
ATTCTGCGAGCTGTTCCCCGAGAACGCCGTCGAATATTTCGTCAGCTATTACGACTACTATCAGCCGGAAGCATACATCCCCCAGCGGGATATCTACATCGAAAAAGACGCCTCTCGCAATGATGATCTCGACCGCCTGCGCTTAAGCTCCACCTCCTCCCTGGTCTCTCGGCAGGATGCAATTATCGTCTCCAGCGTGTCCTGCCTGTTCGGGCTGGGCTCGCCTGAAGACTTCAAACGTAGCGTGATCCATATCCACGTCGGCGACACGGTGGATCGCGACGTACTGCTCCGGCGTTTTATCGATCTGCAATATGCCCGCAACGATATCGATTTTCGCCGGGGGGCATTCCGCGTCCGCGGCGACGTCATCGAACTGCATCCCAGCGACGAGGAATTCGCCTACCGTATCGAGATGTTCGGTGATGAAATTGAGCGGATCGACATTATCAATCCCCTGACCAACGAAACCCTTACCTCGCAGGACAATATTTTCATCTATCCCGCGGTCCACTACGTGGTCCCGGAAGATCGCATGGAGGCAGCCGTCAAATCCATTCAGGAGGAGTTGGAACAGCGGCTTATGGAACTGCGTCGGCTCGGCAAATTGCTGGAAGCCCAGCGGCTGGCGGCCCGGACAAAATACGACTTGGAAATGATTCAGGAGGCAGGCTACTGCAGCGGCATCGAAAACTACTCCCGTCATTTGAACGGCTCTCCGCCCGGCAGCCGACCGTTCACCCTTATCGATTATTTCCCCGATGATTTTCTACTGATCATCGACGAATCCCACGTAACCATCCCCCAGATGCGGGCCATGTATCACGGCGACCGCAACCGCAAGGAAGTCCTGGTCGAGCACGGCTTTCGCCTGCCCTCCTGCCTGGACAACCGGCCCCTGCGTTTTGAGGAATTCGAATCCCTCTGGAACAAGGTCGTGTACGTCAGCGCTACCCCCGGCCCATATGAACTACAAGCCTGTGGCGGCGAGGTGGTCGAGCAGATCATTCGGCCCACCGGCCTGGTGGACCCGGTCGTCCACGTCCAACCCGCCCGTGGGCAGGTCCCCGATCTCCTAGAGCGGATCCAGGAACGAGTCAATGCCGGCGAACGCATCCTGGTCACCACGTTAACCAAACGCCTGGCAGAGGATCTCTCCGATTACGTGCAACAAAAAGGATTCCATGGCCGCTATCTGCACAGCGAAATTGACACCCTCGAACGGGTGGAGCTGTTGGCCGATCTTCGCCGCGGCAAATTCGACGTGCTCATCGGGGTGAACCTATTACGCGAAGGCCTGGATCTGCCGGAAGTTTCCCTCGTGGCCATCATGGACGCGGACAAGGAAGGCTTTCTGCGCAGCGAAACTTCCTTGATCCAGACCATCGGCCGAACCGCCCGCAACGTCAACGCCGAGGTGATTCTCTATGCGGACAAAATGACTCACAGCATGCAACGGGCCATCGATGAAACCAATCGCCGCCGGGAAATCCAGATCGAATACAATCGGCAGAACAAAATCACACCCGAAACTATCCGCAAGGCCATCCGCTCCAGTCTGGAACAACAAATCTCCGCCCGCCGCGTTGCCCGCGAGGTCATCGCCGTTGACGAGGAAGAGTATGACCGGGAAGAAATGCTCGGGTTGCTCGAAAAAGAAATGCTCGAGGCGGCTGAAAACCTCGATTTCGAACGGGCCGCCCAGTTGCGCGATCGCATTCGAGAATTGAAAGATGCTCCAAAACTGGTTAAAACTTCGTCTGACGAAAACAAAAACAAGAATGATGACCAACAACAGATGTTCTGGAAGCCACGCCATAAACGTTTTCGAAAGTGAACCCGCATGAACGCCGACGACCTCGCTCGAGAACAATTGGAAAAACTCTGGGACCAGGCCCTCGCTGAAGATGGGGCCCATGCCGACGTGACTTCCGTCTCGTCAGTTTCCGAAAACGAACAAGGAACTGCCGATGTAGTGTCCCGCACTGCGGGGACGTTTGCCGGTCAAATTCTGTTCGATTTCCTCAGCAAGCACTATGCAGGGCAATTAAACATCACCTGTCGAGTTAATGACGGCGGAGAATTACAGGAAGGAACCAGCATTGCTTCCCTGCAAGGCCCCCGCCGCCTGTTGCTGCAAATCGAGCGAACCCTGCTCAACTTCCTGCAACGACTTTGCGGCATCGCCAGTGAAACGAACCGGTATGTGCAAGCGGTAACCGGTACCAAGGCTAAGATTTTTGACACGCGCAAGACAATCCCCGGCTGGCGGTACCTGGACAAGTACGCGGTCCGCTGTGGCGGGGGATTCAATCACCGGCTCGGGTTGCATGATGCGGTTTTGATCAAAGATAACCACATCGCCGATGTCCCGCTGACCCAATTGGCCGACCACGCCGCCCGCATTGTCGCCCAAGCCCAAACCAACACTCCCTCTCCCGATTTCATCGAATTCGAAGTGGATAATCTCGACCAACTTGACGAACTGCTCAAAGTTGATGGCATCGACGTGATCTTATTGGATAATTTCACCCCCGACCGGATGCGCGAAGCGGTCCACCGGCGAAACCACATGGACTTCCCCTCCTTGATCGATCTGGAAGCCTCCGGAGGGATCAACCTCGAAGCAGCCCGAACCATTGCTGAAACCGGTGTGGACCGCATCGCCATTGGAGCTTTGACTCACTCCGTCCAAGCACTGGATATCGCCGTTGACTTTACTGCGTAATAGAAAAATAACCCTCCCGTAAGAAGCTATTTTAACCGTCATGCAAAAATCTTGGCCAATTCTAGATTTCTGCTTGACTTTATAAGAATTTATCCCCTATAAGGTGTTACAATCGCCTCCTTATAAGGCGAAGCGGTCATTGTATTACATAGAATTAACAAAGGGGACCAAGCCTATGTCCACCGTATATCATGAATCGGATCTTTCTTCTCAATGTCGTGACCAACATCGAGCACTGGCCAGTTTGATTGAAGAACTGGAAGCTGTCGATTGGTACAACCAACGAGCCGACGTCACCCAGAACGAAGATCTCAAACAAATCCTACTGCACAACCGCAATGAGGAAATGGAACACGCCGCCATGGCCCTCGAATGGTTACGTCGCGAGTTCCCCGAAATGGATGAGTATCTCAAAACTTACCTGTTCACTACCGGATCAATCACTGAAATCGAAGAACAACAGGAAGAGGGCGGAGAAGGATCGAACCCAGGATCCTCCGGCAGTTTGAATATTGGTAACATGAAAAAATAGAAGGAGACCAGTCATGGTCGATTTATTGAAACGATCAACCGCACCAATTACGGATCAAGCGTGGGAAGAGATCGACGAAGCCGCCACCCAGGTCATCAAGGCCCAGCTTTCCGCTCGTTCGCTGGTGGATTTCTCCGGGCCTCATGGTTGGGAATTGGCCGCCGTAAACCAGGGTCGCTTGCAAATACCTGAAAGCGCGAAAGCTAACCAAGAGGTTTCCTGGGGCGTCCGCCAAAACCTGCCCCTCGTTGAAACCCGCATTCGCTTCGAGCTGGGACAGTGGGAAATCGACAACATCTCCCGCGGGTGCAAAGACGCCGAGCTCGGCAACGTGGAAGAAGCTGCCAAAAAAGCTGCTTATTTTGAAGAGTCCGCTGTTTATCAAGGCCTCGATGAAGCTTGTATCAAAGGCATCTTACCCGCCTCTGAACAACAACCGGTGCAAATGCCCTCCAACGTGGAAGAATTGCCCGCCGCCCTCGGTGAAGCGATTAAAGTATTAGACTTGGCCGGCGTAGGCGGCCCCTATGCCCTCGTCTTAGGGCCTGATGCTTACTTCTCCGTCAAACAGCACGTAAAAACCGGTTACCCGTTACACCGATCCATAAGCAACCTGCTCAATGGAAATATTCATTGGAGCCCGGCCCTCAAGGGCGGCGTCGTCCTCTCAACGCGCGGTGGCGATTTTGAAATGACCGTAGGCCAGGATTTCTCTATAGGTTATGCCGGCCACGATAAAAAAAGTGTCGAGCTTTTCATCACTGAATCGTTCACCTTCAAGGTGCTCAACCCAGCGGCAGCGGTGGAATTGAAGCCTGCCTGAGTTGATTGAGTGAGAAGCAGACCTCTCCCCCAAGCCCGCCGGCCAAAGCCGTCAGCGGGCTTTTTTATTCCGATCTTGGCCATGGCGTTGATGACATCCTTGTGTCCCTTGACCGGACTCAGCCGAGCAACCATTCCG
>CAZMVS010000203.1:0-5803 GCA_964569525.1 uncultured Planctomycetales bacterium | reverse complement strand
ATCTATGGTCACGTCCACAGCAGCGGTAATACGGATACTGGATAAGATCGGCGTATTCTCATCGATCTCGATGGTAACCGGATCGGTATTCGTACTTCCGTCAATGATGATGGCATCACCATCGCCCAGACCAGCATTATCAGCGTCAGTCCCTATGTCATAAGTATCGCCCTGGTCTATGGTCCAGTTGCTCGCCTTTACGCTAGATGTTGCTACCGTCAGTGCGACTACCAACGAACCAATAATTGCAAGACGTTGGAAAAACATATTTAACATCCTTTCAACTTTGGGGAATCTTCCTTTCGGGCCGGGCATAGAAGGTTGTCGTCGGCCGGTTTCATTGCTCAGGCTGGGAAACGTAAAACGGTAAGTTTGATAAACAAAAATTTCCGCCCCACCGGGGATCAACCCTCACCAGGGTGCGCCTCTCCCCGGATTTACTGAGAGTATAAATAGGCCCATGAGTCGGGTCAATTATTCAGACCATGATGGGCATCGATTAAAGCGACCGCCCCTCATGGACCCGGCGAACGAGTTCCTCAATGGCTTTTTCTGGAGGCATTTTTTCCATTTCGCCGTCGGAACGTTGCTTGAGTTCAACATTCCCGTCAGCCAGGGCTTTTTTGCCCACCGTGAGCCGCAGGGGAATACCAACCAGGTCCGCATCCTTGAACTTGAAGCCGGGGCGGGCGTCGCGATCGTCCAACAGGACTTCGATGCCCTTTTCCGTTAAGGAATCGTAAATCCGCCGGGCAGTGGACATAACCTGCTCATCCCGGGTATCCAAAGCCACTATCTCCACCTCAAAGGGAGCAATGGTCATGGGCCAGCAAATACCGTCCTTATCGTGATGCGATTCAATGGCTGATGCCAACAGGCGATCCACACCAATACCGTAGCATCCCATGATCAGCGGCCTGGCCTTGCCGTTTTCGTCGAGGAAAGTGGCCTCCAGGGCTTCGGAATATTTGCAGCCCAGCTTGAAAACATGCCCGATTTCAATAGCCTTGCGAAAACTGAGGGTAGATCCGCTGCCATCCGGCGCCAGGTCGCCCTCGGCCACGTTGCGGACGTCAGCCACGATCGCTTTTTCCAATAATTCGGGTTTTACCTCTCGGCCCCAGTTGAAGCCGCGGACGTGATAGTCGGCCTCGTTGGCTCCTGTAACGCCGTTGGCGACTGCTCGGGCGTCAGGATCGATAAGCAGCAGACAATCCGTCTCGTTGGCCTTGTGCGGACCGACATAGCCGATGGCAAAACCCGCCTCCTTAGCGGCATCCTCGTCACCCAGTTCGGCTTGTCCATCCTCGATCAAGCGGGCCACCTTGTTTTCGTTGACCTCGTGATCGCCCCGTACGCAGACAATGGCCCAGCGGGGACCGCCCTTCTGCTTCTCGGAACGCGTAATCTCGTAAACCAGGGTTTTGATCATCTGCTCAGGTTTGACCTTGAGGAACTGGCAAACTTCATCGATGCCCGGCACGTCGGGGGTATGGACCTTCTCCAGCGTTTTCATGGCGGACGGATCGGGATCAGAAGGCGGCTCGGAGATCTGCCGGGCTGCTTTTTCGATATTGGCGGCGTATTTCCGGTCCTCGCTGATAGCCACGATATCTTCGCCGGCATCGGTCAGGACCATGAACTCATGGGAGGCGTTCCCGCCTATCGGTCCTGATTCCGCTTCCACGGCAATAAAGGGCAATCCGCAACGGGTGAAAATACGGCAATACGTGTCGTACATCTTCCGATAGGTCTGATCCAGACTATCAAGGTTGCTATGGAAGGAATAGGCGTCTTTCATGAGAAATTCACGGGTGCGGAGAATGCCGCTCTTGGGCCGCTCCTCTCCCCGAAACTTGGTCTGAATCTGGTAGAGATTGATGGGCAGTTGTTTGTAGCTGTTGATATAAGCCCGTGCGATCTCGGTAATAATCTCCTCGTGGGTCGGCCCGAGCACGATACCGCTCTGCCAATCCCGGCCCTTGAGTTGCAGAAGGACGTCGCCCATGGCCTCGACTCGGCCGGTCTGCTCCCACAAAGTTTTGGGATGCATGGCGGGCATGTGCAGTTCGATCCCTCCTGCCGCGTTTATCTCTTCGCGCACAATATTCTCAATTTTGCGCAGAACCCGGTAGCCGAGGGGCAGATAGGCGTATGACCCGGAGGCCACCTGGCGAACCAGTCCCGCCCGGATGCCTAATTGATGAGAGGGGACCACCGCGTCCGCCGGTGTCTCCTTAACCGTTGGGATGAAAAATTTCGACCATAGCATGTTTGGGTATTCCTTCCGCAGTATGTTGTATGGTCCTTTTTTACCCGCTACTACCCATTTAAGGCAAGTTCAGCGTCGGCACGGGCTTCTATTTGTTCTCGGATTTCTGAATGCCAATTCCACACGGAAGGAATTCAAGTTCCCTCTTTGAAATTCCTCATACCGGTAAAAAATCATCCCGCACAAGAGGGATTCGGAGGGATCGAGGCACCGCGGAGACAACTTTTCAGTGAATCCAAGTCATCACCATCCACGTCCTCGTCGGTGTCCAGTTTTGCAGCCTGGCAAGCGGGATCATCCTGGGACTTATAAGGACCGGTGAGGCAATTTTGCATA
Source organism: uncultured Planctomycetales bacterium (assembly GCA_964569525.1). Lineage (GTDB taxonomy): Bacteria > Planctomycetota > Phycisphaerae > UBA1845 > PWPN01 > JAAYCU01. Next base: position 3,195 of record CAZMVS010000203.1, on the reverse strand, counting down.
TGCCCGAAATCGGACATGTCCACGTCACCGTCCCGGTCCAGGTCTGCTGATGCGGTCTGGATATTCAATTCGACGCTGATGGTCTTTGGGCTGTTATAAGCCTGTTCGGAAGAAATGGTGATGGTGGCGGTATATTGGCCGGGTTTTAGATTTTCCGCATTGTATTTGACGGTTATGGTTTGCGGTTCGCCACCTGCCGACCCGCCGGTCGGGGTAACCTCCAGCCAATCGGCGTCATCAGTGATCGCATATTGCAGAGTGTCGTCTCCCCCGCTGGCCACAGTAAAGGAATCGTCAGGCGTAGGTTGCCCTACGAAAGCGGTACGACTGATTTCGGCGGTGCTTACTTCCAGGGGGGCATCAATGACATTTTCCAGCGGAATGGTTACCACCTGGGCAGTGTACGGGGGCACGGTATGGTTCAGCGGATTGGCCGCAGGTACACTCGATGCGGTTACCTGTGATTCCGCCAAATCGATATCCGTTCCGCTGAGCGTGCGCACCTCGGCGTTTCCGCTCACCGTGGTGTTGGCCAGACTGATTTGTGTCTGAATTGGCCGATCACTAGTACGATTGATCATAAACACGTAAAGGTTGTTTTCGTCTCTGGTAGCCAGTGTGGAAAGTGAAGGTACATCCGTCATATCCGGGGCCAGGGCATTAAAGTTGGATGACCAGGGATCATTGTACGTGTTGTACTGGAAGGTCGGGACGTCGCAATCAGCCTGTACCGCGATATTGCCTAGTCGATCAGCCAATAGCTGGAAGGCACGGGACTGGTGTTTGACATTCCCTGATGAATTCATCGTCGGGCAGGGATAGTTGCCGAATAAATGATGCCAATGAGTCCGGGGAATATGGAACGTCAGCAGTTCGCGCAAGGCGTCGGCGGTGTAGAGATCCTGCTCGAAAGTATCAACCGCCAACGACGCGGCTCCGCTTTGTTGTGGCCAATAAATGCCCTGAATACCATCAACATAGGCACTGGCGTCGGCGGCCTCCAGGCGAATGCTTAATTCGATACTGGTCGTATCATCAAAGGGAGCTTTATTGATTACCATGCGTTCCCACATGTTGGTTTGGGTGGCGACTATATGGTTCATTATCTCGCCTTGATGCTCACCGGCATTGGCCTGTTTCATGCGAATATGAACCTTGGTCGGGGTGGCGGACTTGATCCACAGGCCGAAACCGAAAAGGTCGGTACCGGGCATCAAATGGTTAACAGAAACAACTTGTTTGATTTCGGCCCAATTCCCGCCCTGCTGCGTGGAAAGCTGAACACCTTTATCGCCCCGCCGGGCAGCGTTATTTGTGGCGGAGACAGAACCCTTACCTTCCGGGTCAACCTGCGTCGTCCAACCGTTCAAGCCGTCTTCAAAACCAGCATTGGTCACCGACAGGTCACGGCGGGCCTGAGCGCCCCAACACTTGAGATTCCATTCGGTGATTTCCAAGGGAATGTTGTAGTCCAGCTCGTCATCTTTGTAACCGTCGAGTCTTTCGTTGGGAACGCCGTGGCGGACGTGCAAAATGTTGTGCAAGTTGTGTATAACCCAATAAAGGGCGTCACCATTGTTGGTGGCATAAGGGTAAAAATGTTCCTGGACGGCATCGATCAAGCCCATGTCACCGAGCCGGTTAACCTCGGCAGTCCAGTCCAAGTTGGCTTGGCGATCCTGGGCGGCGAAAGGATCCATGTTGTTGCCCATGCTGGGGAAGCCGACCATGACGAAATAAAGTTCCACGTCGGCCAATTCGGGATGCTGGGCCTTGGCCTCATCCAGCCGCTGGCGCATGGCGGAGGTAAAAGCTTCGCAGGTTTTCCCATAAACCACCGGCGGCCAATCGGAATTCCATTGCCCCCAGTTCTCGTTGCCCAGTTCGAAATGAGTCAGCGGTTTTTCACCCTGCAGAGCCCGCTGGATGGTGTGTGTCTCCAGTAATTGAATGGCTTCGGCCAACGTACCGAAGTGATAATTGGTATATCCACAAGGGTTCGGAGCGGTGTGTTTGTAGCGTATTTTTTCTTCCAGCGTGGCACCTTCCGGAATGGGGCCATCCAGCCCTTCGGTTCCGCCCTGCATGTTCAAGGTGTAATATGGTTCCGCGTCGATCTGTTCGCAGAACTGCAGAAATTGATCTACCGTCACCCAGCCGGAACTCGGATTGATCCAGTTGTACAAGTCCGCCACGCAGCCGTTGGGAAAACGTATCGTCTTCATGCCCATGGACTGGATGTGCTGCACCACGTCCGACCGAGTCATGGTAGCGAAAGTGGTCACCGAAGGATGGAGGTTACTGCCCAAAAAAGTCGGGGCCACGGGATGTTTTTCGATCTGCGGAAAGACTTCAATGTTGCACGAAATCGATTCCGGCAGCGGCGGCAGCGGTTCGGAAGGCAGCTCCGCCTTGACTGTCGTTGCAAACACCCAAAATAAACCAACACCAATAGAAACAAATAACGTACCTTTACTCATTTTTTCTCGCTCTCGTGGAATTATAACTCAGCAACAATGAGGGTGGAGTCTCCGCGGTGTCGCTTTTCCCGTGATGGCATGAGCCTTTACCGGCTTTCTGGCTGTCTTGCCGAATCCCAAGGGAATAATCCCTTACCAGGCTACATGAATAATCCGGCAGATATCTCCCTGGAATCACCGCGGCAGGCAAATTCCAAGACGGTGGTATTATGCTTAAAAACGGGCCATTAGTCAAGACTCATCTGCTATACAGCACTGAGTTGGCAGGCCGGTTCGAAGCGGTTATGCTTTTAAAGGAAACAACATTCAAATAGTTTTATTTGTCCGGATTTCGACGCGTCCGGTAATACCAAGGTTCAAAGGCATAATCAGGGAGTATCATGGCCAACGCGGACACCCAAAAGCAGCGCATTTTCATCGATCAAATGGTCGCCGGTCAGTTCATCGAGGACCAGGTTTTTCTGATCGGCTCCAAGGACCTGCGGACCACCTCCAACGGTTCGCTATACATCCACGTCATCCTTTGCGACAAGACCGGGCAGATGTTGGCCCGGGTCTGGCAGGCCAGTGAAAGCATGTTCGCCCAAATGCCGGAAGGCGGTTTCATGCGTTTCAAGGGGCGCGTGGAAAACTACAAGGGCTCGCTGCAGTTCATTATCGACGCCATGCGGCCTGTAGACCCGAACTCGGTGGAGTATTCTGAATTTCTCCCCCA
>CAZMVS010000202.1:0-14401 GCA_964569525.1 uncultured Planctomycetales bacterium | reverse complement strand
TGTCCGCCGGCAGAGTCCAGTCCGTGGCGGTCCGCATGGTGGTGGAGCGGGAGCAGGAAATCAAAAATTTTGTGCCCGAGGAATATTGGACCATCACCGGCTTCTTTGCCCTTGACGACGAGCAGGCCCGTAAACTGGCTCCACAATGGGCGAAATTCATCTCCGGAGGTTCCGACCCGGATACTGGCCGGACGCAGAAAGAAATGATCCAGTGGGCCTCTTCCCATCAGGCTGTCCGGGCCACGCTAGTCGCTGTGGATGGCAAGCCTTTTCGGCCTACCGGACGAGTAGAGGAAACGGATTCAGGCCATGTTTTCCACAGTGCTGTGGACCAAGCCCGTCGTGTTGCCGAAGCCTTGGGCTTCTCGATCGAGGAACAGGAAGACAAAAACTGGTCGGAATACAGCCATCTCAATTTACGCACTATTGACCTAGCTGGTGATATCGATCGTTCCAAGCTGCCTGAATTTCGGGTCAGCGATATTTCCACCCGCAGATCGCGAAGCAAGCCGAATGCCCCCTTTACCACTGCGACTTTGCAGCAGGCGGCCAGTAGCAAGCTAAGCCTGTCGCCGGCCCGCACGATGCAGTTGGCCCAGAAGTTGTACGAGGGGATGGAGCTGCCTGGAGAAGAAGGGCCCATTGGCCTGATCACTTATATGCGAACCGATTCGACCAATTTAAGTAAGGAGTCAGTGCAAGGGGCTCGGCAATGGATCGAGGAGAATTGCGGAAAAAATTATTTGCCCGATAAGCCAAATATGTATGGTTCCGCCAAGCGGGCCCAGGAGGCACACGAAGCTATTCGGCCGACCGATCCATGGCGATCTCCCGAAACACTTAAGGGAAAGATTGATAACAGTTTGTTCAGGCTTTACAGCCTGATTTGGCAGCGCTTCACCAGTTCTCAAATGACCCCTGCGGAGTGGGACTCGACAACCGTTTCCATCAAAGCGGACACTTCTGAAGGGGAGGTGGAATTCAAAGCCAGTGGCAGAACCTTGGTGTTTGACGGCTATTATAAAGTCGTTGGGATACCCAAGGCTGACGGGGACCAGATTCTGCCGGAGTTGAGTGAGGGACAGGCAGTATCCCCCTTTGATATTGAGCCGAATCAGCAATTTACCAATCCACCACCGCGTTATTCAGAAGCATCCCTGGTCAAGCGGCTGGAGGCGGAAGGGATCGGCCGACCGAGTACATATTCAGCCATCATCCAGACTATCCAGGATCGCGGTTACGTTGAACAAATTGACCGCCGTTTGTATGCCACTGACAAGGGGATGGTGGTCACTGCCAAATTAATAGAACATTTTCCTGACATCATGGACCTGAAGTTCACTTCCTTTATGGAAGATGAATTGGATAAGGTTGAAGATGCCCATCGAGACTGGGTGCGGGTATTGCACGAGTTTTACGATCCTTTCCACCGCGACCTGGTTCGGGCTCACGGAGAAATGGAAGAAGCCAAGGCTGAGCCAAGCCCTTACAAATGTGAAGAGTGTGGTAGCCCGATGGTCTATCGCTGGTCGAAGACGGGCCGCTTCCTGTCCTGCAGTAATTATCCCGAATGTAAGGGGGCGATGAACATCGACCGCCAGGGACGGCCGATCCACCAGAAAAAGGTGGATCAGAAGTGTGACCAATGCGGAAAGGAAATGATCCTTCGGCAGTCCCGGCATGGCTGGTTCCTTGGCTGCAGCGGATACCCTGAGTGTCGCAACATCATACCTTGCGATGAAAATGGGGTTCCCTTCAAGCTGGTTACGGAGAAGGAATTGGAGCAGCCTTGCGATGCCTGCGGTGAAGGGACCATGAAGGTCCGCCGGCGTGGAGCGCGGGCCTTTCTGGGTTGTGACCGATATCCAAAATGTAAAAACACCAAGCCGTTGCCGGATGGCGTTCGTTTGGAGCGTAAGGAAACGCCAACTGAGGAGGCAGGATTTACCTGCGAGAAATGCGGTCGGCCCATGGTTATCAAGACCGGCCGGCGAGGTAAGTTTATTGCCTGCAGTGGTTTTCCTCGCTGCCGTAACACCAAGCCTATCGATAAGCTGGAGGAGTTAAAAGAAGAAGCCAAGAAGCGAGGTGATCAGCCGGTGGCAACTACTGATCAATCGGCTGAACAGGAAAAAACCGCCGAGTCGGTGTCGAAAAAGGGTGCAAAAAAATCTGCAACAGGCAAATCTTCCGGCAAAAGCAAAGGCAAGGTGAACGTGGACGAACTCGGTCCTCCTCCTTCGGGTTTTGCCTGGACACGTACTGGCAAACCGGTTGTAGAAACTTGGCCTGAAGGGGTACTTCATTGTCCACAATGCGGGGCGGAGATGAATCTCAAGGCCGGGCGATTCGGTCCATTTTTCAGTTGTAGCAATTATCCCAAGTGCCGTTGCTCGGTAAACCTTCGTGGCGATGCTAAAAAGCGAGCCGAAATAGAGATGCCGCCTCCAAAACGGGCGGAACCGGTTCCTACTGATATTCCCTGTGATGAGTGCGGGGCCCAAATGTTGATCCGGGAGGGGCGTTCAGGAAAGTTTTTGGGTTGCAGCAAATATCCTCAGTGCAAGTTCACCAAGCCTCTGCCGATGGAATTGATGAATACAGGCGGCAAGAGCAAAAAGTCGGGATAATCCCTCGTTTTGTACACCCTGAATAAACTTTCTTCCTCTGCACGCACAGACGAGATTTCCGCAGCTCGCTATTTCAACATTTACAGCATTTTCTCGCTGCATGGTTCGAGAATCGTTTATCTGTCAAAATCAACCACTTATCCGGTTGTTGGCCAACTGAAAATTGACGCGTCCTGCATCCCTTAATGGACTTTGGGGTAATAAATAGATGAATTCGTCTCCGATCAGGTGGGAAAAGAATTCGACCACATTACTGAAATTTCTGGTTTTGAAAAGAAAAATAGTAAATCACCAAGGATAAAATTCGCCGATAAAATATAGCGTTTCCTCTGTTTGCCATATCAAGAATATTTTGTAAGTCATTGACATATAAATACTTATGACTATTGATGGTTGACATTGCAAAAACGTCGGCATATTATCGGGTGATTCTTCCGATCTTTCACAAGGCCAGAATCGAATAAACATTATCCAAGGGGTAAGTGACCTCTGTCTTGCGCGAATAAGGAGGGTGGAGGCATTTTTAATAACTTCACCTGCCAAACAGAAATATGGGGTAATAATCAATAAAAAGGATTCGCCGCGCTTTCTTTTGGGAGATGCGTCATCATGGCGGACAAAAAAGAGTTATTGTCGATGATCGAGAACAATCTCGATCGGGAACACTTCCGTAATCTATATTGGGAGGGGAGTTTCGAAGATTATTTAAACATGGTCTCTGAAAATCCCGCCGTCGCTCGAAATGCATTTCAACGCATTTATGACATGATCCTTTATTTTGGCATGGAGCGCTACACCTCCCTCAAACATGATTACATCAAGTACAAATTTTTTGATGATCCTATGGGCAAGGGGGAGGATGCCATCTTTGGGCTGGATCGGACCATGATGCAATTGGTCGATTTCCTGAAGTCGGCCGCTCACGGTTATGGAACCGATCGGCGAATTTTAATGCTTCACGGCCCTGTGGGATCCAGCAAAAGCACTATCGCCCGGCTGGTGAAGAAGGGTTTGGAATTTTACAGCCGACTGGACGAAGGTGCTTTGTATAGCTTTGCCTGGAAGCTGGAAGAGGACGGTCGGGAGATTGTCGTTCCCTGCCCCATGCACGAAGAACCTTTAAAACTGATCCCCGCCGAGATTCGCCAGCCCATTTTGGATAAGATCAACGCTGATCTGCCGGAAGGGCGGGAAATCCGGGTAATCGGCAACCTGGATCCCTTCTGCCGCAAGACCTATGAAGATCTGCTGATCCGTTATGGAGGTGATTGGCGGAAGGTCATGGATCACGTTGTGGTTCGCCGAATCGTTCTTTCCGAGAAGGATCGGCGTGGGGTGGGCACTTTCCAGCCCAAGGATGAGAAGAACCAGGACAGTACGGAACTGACCGGGGATATCAATTACCGCAAAATCGCCGAGTACGGCTCGGACAGTGATCCACGGGCCTTTAACTTTGACGGCGAATTGAATATCGCCAACCGCGGCGTCATCGAATTTATCGAGGTTCTCAAGTTAGACGTGGCGTTTCTTTATGATCTGCTTGGCGCTTCCCAGGAACACGTCATCAAACCCAAAAAATTCGCCCAGACCGATATCGACGAGGTTATCATCGGCCACACCAACGAGCCGGAGTATCGCAAACTGCAGAGCAACGAACTGATGGAGGCTTTCCGCGATCGGACCATCAAGATCGACGTGCCCTATAACATCCGTTTGAGTGACGAGATCAAAATCTACGAGAAAGACTTCAATAAAAAACGCATCCGCGGCATTCACATTGCTCCGCATACTGTGGAAGTCGCTTCCATGTGGGCGGTCCTCACTCGTTTGCAGGAACCCAAAAAAGCGGGGTTGTCCTTGATGCAGAAACTCAAGTTGTACAATGGCAAGAACATCCCCGGTTTTACAGAGGATTCGATAAAGGAGTTGCGGGAAGAAGCGCCCCGTGAGGGCATGCATGGTATCAGTCCGCGATATATCCAGGACAAGATTTCCAACTGCTTGGTATGCGATCAGGCCATGCAGGACAAGTGTATCAATCCATTCATGCTGATGAACGAATTGGAAGGTGGCCTGGATCACCACAGCCTCATATCCGACGAGGAAACCAAGAATTGTTATCGAGACTTGCTTAACTTGGTGCGGGAAGAATACGAGGATATCGTGAAAACCGAAGTACAGCGGGCCATCAGCGCCGACGAAGACGCCATCACTCGCCTGTGTGCCAACTATATCGAGAACGTCCGGGCCTACACCCAGCACGAAAAGGTTCGCAACAAATATACCGGTAAGGACGAGGAACCGGATGAGCGGTTGATGCGTTCCATTGAAGAAAAGATCGATATCCCCGAATCCCGCAAAGATGATTTCCGCCAGGAGATCATGAATTATATCGGCTCCCTGGCCCTGGACGGCCGGCGGTTCGAATACCACACAAACGCCCGCCTGCACAAGGCCCTCGAGTTGAAACTGTTCGAAGATCAGCGGGATACGATCAAGCTGAAAAACGTGGTCAGCGGCGTGGTGGATGACGAAACACAAGCCAAGATCGACGTGGTTAAGCAGCGTTTAATCAAGTCTTTCGGCTACAACGAAACGTCCGCCACCGACGTCTTGAATTATGTGGCCAGTATTTTTGCTCGGGGCGACAGCAAGCAGGAAGAATAAACATGTAAACCCGCGGCACTTCCAACCGGGAGTTGGAGGTCATGTATTTAAAAATCAAAAAAGATCATCAGCGGTTTCGCAATATCGTTAAGGGACACATCCGCGACGATTTGCGAAAGTTCCTCAGTCGCGGTGAATTGATCGGCAAAGAGGGCAGACACCTGGTGAGCATTCCCGTACGGGGTATCGACATTCCTTCTTTCCGTTACGGGAGCAACGATGATACTGGGGTTGGGGCCGGCGACGGAAAGGCCGGCGATCCCGTGGATGCCGAGGGAGAAGGCATCGGCCCGGGAGGCACCGAACCCGGAAAGCATATCCTGGAAGTGGATATCTCCCTCGATGAATTGGCGGATATCCTCGGCGAGGAATTGGAACTGCCCCGAATTCAACCCAAGGGTAAGCATCGCATTACTTCGGAAAAAGACCGTTATACGGGAGTACGCCAGGCCGGCCCGGAGTCCCTCCGTCACTTCAAGCGAACATTCAAGCGGGCTTTGAAGCGCCAGATTATCAGTGGCATTTATGATCCAGACCGGCCGCGGATCATCTTCGAACGAGACGACAAACGATACCGCAGCTGGAAAACAATTCTCAAACCGCAATCCAATGCCGTGATTGTCTACATGATGGACGTTTCCGGCTCGATGGGTAACGAGCAGAAAGAACTCGTACGCCTGGAGGCCTTTTGGATCGATACCTGGTTGCGCCGAAATTATGACGGCATCGAAAGCCGCTACGTGGTGCATGACGTGCGAGCAGCCGAAGTGGATAAGCATACTTTCTTTCATCTCCGCGAAGACGGGGGGACCAAAATCAGCAGCGCGTTCAATTGCGGCCGTGAACTCCTGGACGCACACTACGACCCGGAAGAATGGAATATTTACCTCTTTCATTTCAGCGACGGCGATAACAGCAGTGAGTCGGATAGCCGGGAATGTTGCCGGTTGTTGAAAGAATATTTGTTGCCCAAGGTTAACATGTTCGGTTACTGCCAGGTAGCCAGTGCGTATGGTAGCGGGAATTTTATCAGCGTGTTGGACGATCACCTGGGCGAGATGGAACAGGTCACGACTACGCGAGTGAACAACAAGGACGACATTTACGAGAGCCTCAAGGATTTCTTTTTGCCCGGCAGGTAGGGGATCGGAAATAACTTTCAGCCAAAAGGCCCGACGGGCCTGATATGAGCAGGGATAATCATGACTGTCCTTACGAAAGGGTTAACGGAACAGGCGATACAAATCGCTGAATATGCCAAGGAGGAAGGCCTGGACTTCTTCAACACCATTTTCGAGATGGTGGATTTCAACCAAATTAATCAGATCGCCGCCTACGGTGGATTTCCCCAGCGCTATCCGCACTGGCGATTCGGTATGGAATACGAGCGACTAAGAAAACAACATACCTACGGGCTGAGCCGTATCTACGAAATGGTGATCAACAATGATCCCTGTTACGCCTACCTGCTGAAGGATAATCACCCGGTGGATCATAAAATCGTAATGGCCCACGTGTATGGCCATTGCGACTTTTTCAAGAATAATATTTGGTTCCGTGGTACCAGCCGCAAAATGGTGGACCAGATGGCCAACCACGCCACACGCATCCGGCGATATATTGACCGCCATGGCCAAGAGGAGGTCGAGCGGTTTATCGATACCTGCCTGTCCCTGGAAGACCTGATCGATCCGCACTCGGCATTTATGCGCCGGCGGCCCGTCCTGACAGCTCAAAAAAAGGAAGAGCCCAGCGTTGAAGAACAGGTGGTTCGTTATCCGGCCAAGGGTTACATGGACCGGTTTATTAATCCACCCGAAAGGCTGGAGGCCCAGCGAAGACGCATTCGCAACGGTCAGGCCAGAGGAAAAAATCTCGAGCCGGCCAGGCCAAGCCGGGATGTCTTACTTTACCTGTTGGAACACTCTCGCCTGGAGGATTGGCAGGCGGACATCCTGGGCATGATTCGTGAAGAAGCCTATTACTTTGCCCCCCAGGCCATGACCAAGATTATGAATGAAGGATGGGCCAGTTATTGGCACTCGACCATCATGACCCGCTATTGCCTGCGGGACGATGAATTGATTCATTACGCGGACCACCACGCGGGGACTTTGGCGACTTCTCCAGGCCAACTGAATCCTTACAAGATCGGCCTGGAGTTGTTTCGTGATATCGAGGAGCGCTGGGATACCGGCCGCTATGGCAAAGATTACGAGGAAGTCGACGACCTGGAGGTCCGCCGAAACTGGGGCAAGGATCGCAAGCGACCTTTGCACGTCAAGGGCAAAGAATCCGCCGGGCGGGAAAAGATTTTTGACATCCGCAAGATTTATAACGACGTGACCTTCATCGACGAATTTCTAACCCCGGAGTTCGTGGACAAACACAAGCTTTACCATTACCGCTATGATCCCGAAACCGGACGCATGGTGGTCGTCAATCGCGATTTTCGAAAAATTAAACAACGGCTCTTGTTTTCATTGGATAACCATGGCCAACCTTATATTTACGTGGTGGACGGTAATTATGCTAACCGCGGGGAGCTCTACTTAGCGCATCGGCATACCGGCTTGGACCTGCAGATTGGTTATGCCATCGAAACGCTGAAAAATGTGCATAAAATTTGGGGACGACCAGTCCATCTTCAGGCCGGCATCAATGACGAGATGGTCCTGTTTACTTACGACGGGGAAAAACCGCACCAGGAAACTATTACTGATGAGCTTCCTCCGCCGGCCCATACTATATAACTGCATTGTATTAAAGCCGGTTTTTCTATCCTGACTCGTATTTACGAAATGACCGCCACTCTGCCGAGGAGTATGTCCAGGCGCTTGGCCTTGCTGTGGACAAAGAGTACGTTGGGTAGTTCGCGTTCGGTTTCCTTTTCCCCGAAATAGAAGACCAGCTTTCCGGTGCCGAGAATGGCGTATTCCACCACGTCGTCGATGACCAGCTTGAAGCGGGCCTGGGCGGTCGGGTGCCGCTCCTGCTCCTGCATGAAGCCGCGATGAATAATGATCTCGTTGTTCTCCACTTTCCAGTAATTAAATCGGGTAATCACCCAGGCTACCGCCAAGTTTATCCACAAAACGAAAGCGAACATGATATAAAAGGCCGTATTGGCGAATATCTGAATGCTGAGAATCCGCCCGAAGAAATGCAATACATGCGTATGCTGATTCAATAAAACCAGGCTGAGGATAGCCACGATAAAAACCAGCAGAACCATCAGAAAGCCCCGCAGGCTGAGATCATACAGAATGATGGTCAAGTTAACCGCCAAAACCAGTAGGAAAACAAGCCCCGTAACATTGGCCGCGCTGAATCCGGAGGCGGGCTCGTTCCCGAAAAATAGCATCAATATGCCGCAGATGATGGAGACGAAAAACGTCGGTAGCATCAATACGATTTTCGGCCAGGAACGCAGCACGATCGGTTCGGGCATGTTGCTCTTTTTCGATTTATCCCCTATGGCTTGGCCTGTCTGATTCGAATCGCTCATGAACCGCCTCCTTGCATTACGTGGTTGCCGAACATACCGGTAATGTTCCCAGATGGTAAGCCATCAGGGGCAAGGATTCCAGTTGTCAACGGAGATTGGGCGAAATCCGCGCAAAGAAATCGGCAACACGCCGAACTGGCGACATGTTGCCGAGTTTTACTGTACATAGGTATGGATTAAATACTTATTCGTCGTTGGAGCACTGGTCGTAAAAATCGACGTATTGATCCTTATCCTCGCCTGCCCGCAGTTTCATGGCCGCCCGCGGATGCTGGTTGAGTTGGCCGGTAATGTTGTACGGAACCAGCGGTCCCCACTCGATCTCTTCGCGCATCTTAACGAAATGATCCTGCAAAAGTTGAAATACCGGCCGAATATGATATTTGGGATTCCGTAGGAATCCAAGCAGCAGCTCCATCGGGCAGTTGCCCGCTCCTCGCCCGAGACCCGCCATGGTCGCATCCGCTCGATTGCAGCCTTGAATGATTGACTCGATAGTATTGGCGAATGCAAGTTGCTGATTGTTATGGGCGTGGATGCCGATCTCCTTGCCCGTACCTTCCATGGCCTTTTTGTATTTTTTCACCAGAAATTCGATCTGCTCGGCATATAGTGATCCGAAACTGTCCACCACCACAACCGTGCTGGCCGGCGTATTCGCGATGACTTCTAATGCCTGATCCAGATCAGGCTCCTGCACGATGGAAATCGCCATCAGGTTGCAGGTCACCTCGTAACCTTTGTCGTAGGCGTCCTTGATCATATCAACGGCGATGGGAATCTGGTGCACGTAAGTGGCCACGCGGATCACGTCCAGAACACTTTCGTCCTTGGGCAGGATATCCTCGTGATAATCGCTTTTCTCCGCGTCGGCCATGGCGCACAATTTCATCGACGAATTGTTGTCGCCTACAATCCGGCGAATGTCATCCTCGTCACAGTGCTTCCAGGCACCGAACTTGTCCGGCGCGAAAAGTTTCTTGGACGCCTTATAGCCGATCTCCATGTAATCAATACCCGCCGCGATACAGGTATCGTAAACACTTCTGACAAGACTGTCCTCGAAAACGTGATCGTTACAAAGTCCGCCGTCTCGAATTGTGCAGTCAAGAACCTTCAATTCCGGTCGATAGGTGATCCACGGGGCTTTCACGGCTCAGACTCCTTCATTAGAGGTGCAAAGAAAACGGCTATTTTGAAAAATGGATGGGCTGCTGTCAACCTGGGCAGGGTTTTGGACGTCCCCGCGAATCCCACAACCGAATTGGTTTTGCCGACAGAAAACCGCGGGGAATTCACCAATGGTTACGATAAATAATAAATTTTGGGAAAATGCAGCCCGAACAGTGTGAAATAAACAGGGAGAGCGATGGCAGGCTGCTACAAATTTGCCCGCTTCGAAATCTATTCAAAAAAACGGGTTCCAAGGCGATTTACCGTTGTAAGGGCAAGATAAATACCGGCTGCGTAATATTGAGCTCCCTTACCTTATCATAAACATCAAAAAAGGGTTTGTAATCGCCTTTTGCTCGAGGCTTGGCAAATCCTGTGTACCCCATGGGGCTCAGAATCGGTTGCCATTTGCTGACTTCTTTGAGCAGGTAGGTATGAACCTTTTCGGTCAGTTCCGGCGGGTTATGGGTTGAGGCGATAAAGGGACCATTCGGAATGAGTACGGTTTTGCTGATGATCCGCACCTGGCTACGGGATGGCTGCGGTATGATCAGCCTTTCGGTGCTCTCCCGCCATTTCTCATATGCAGCGGCAGGAATAATCCCTCCGCTCTTCGGATCCTTGCAAACTCTCTCCACTAAACTTTCGGCACTGTTACATTTTCTTATCTCTATCCCAACAGGTTTCCCCTCGGTACCCTTTTCCACCACGCCTGCCTCCAGCAAAAGCCCCAGCCCCGCACCATTTATCAGATCTTCCTGGGGAATAAGGTACAATATGCTACCTTTTAAGTTGGCCAGTGATTGAATAGGAGACTCCGCGGATACCACCACCAAGCCTTGCCGACTGGTTTTGCCACTTTTATGTACCGGCACCGCCAGCATTTCATAATCCGGCGAATCGGCAATTTGCGCAAAATCACCCGCCGATAACATGGCGAAATTGGTCCGCCCATCCGCCAGGTGTACCCGAATCTGACGCGGTGTTAGCAATTCGAAACAAACTGGATGATCAAGATAAAAAGACAGGTTGTCACAAAACAGGCGATGGCTGGGAACCAAAAAATGCGGTGGGGGGGAATACTGCAGGTTTGTGATGGCCACCCGAATCGGCCTTTTACTGAAATTACCTAATTTAAAATGGTCGACTTTACCCCTAATATCCGCGCAGCCACAGCTGGTCACAAAGAGGCAAAAAATGCAAAAAATGAATCCCCGTATACGTAAGCATTGTGTTAAGAAGTCACGGCGGTACATCCCTATAGTATATGCCCGTGGGATGAAACTATAAATGTCAAAACAGGGGATTATGCTTCAGTAGTCGATCATGACCGTTTCATAAAATTGGCTGACGAGGTGCGGATGGTTCTGGTTCAAGAGATCGATCCATCGGCAATGTAGAGACACGTTGTCGGCTTGAAGCCGGCCGTTATTTTGAATGTCAAAAGTCACCAAGTCCCCGCCATGTAAATCAATACCGTCATCGGCTACTGAAAAGGGAATTTCCTGACCCGTTTCCGCCAATAAAACTCCCGATTTTCGGGAAGGAACAAAACTGCGTATCGATCCAATCACCGATCGCTCCTGAAATACAGTAGAGTTGACCAATATCAAAAGTTTTTCGTGTTGGTCTCCAATACTATATCGAATTGACAAAGACTTGAGCCATGAATTATGCCAAAATCGACAATCACTCACAACCTAACGAAAGGCTAAAAGAAAAATAAAATTTTGTTTCGATTCCATTATCTTTCAAAAAGCCGATTCGATACAACTTTAAGATCGTGTTATAATTCACAAACTATGTAAATCGAATTTTTCCAAAGTTTTTGTGCCAAGTGCAAGGGTATTACGTGAGTCAGCCAAGAATAGCCGTCATCGGTGGGTCGGGTTTGGGTGAGGCCTTTGGCCAACAAGTCGGTGGTCGTGAAGTAACCGTCGAAACGCCTTTCGGTCAGCCAAGCGGACCGATTATTCTCAGCCAATGTGAAGGCATCGACATCGCCTTTATTTCCCGCCACGGCCCGGGACATTTATACAATCCGACCAACGTTCCTTATCGGGCCAACATATACGCCCTGAAGCAATTGGGTGTTACCCATATCCTTGCCAGCGGGGCCACCGGTAGCTTACGTGAAGAATATGCTCCCGGACATCTGGTAATTTGTGATCAGGTGATCGATAAGACGCATTGCCGAGTGAACACCTTTTTCGACGAAGGCATTGTTGCTCATGTCGAATTTGCTCAGCCTTTTTGCCCCAAATTGCGAACAGCTTTGATTCAGACCGGCCAGGATGTGCAAACCCCGGTCCATTCCACGGGCACTTATGTTTGCATGGAGGGGCCACAATTTTCCACCGTGGCCGAGTCCCGTATGCACCAGTCATGGGGGGGCGATCTGATCGGGATGACCGCCATGCCTGAAGCGAAGCTGGCCCGCGAAGCAGAAATGTGCTATGCCCTGATCGGCCTGCCGACGGACTACGATTGCTGGCGTCCGCACGATCCCGGCAAAAACCGTGAAGCCCTGCTTCAGGAAATCATCGGCAACCTGCAATCCGCTACCCATAATGCCATTGAGCTGCTCCATCGAGCGATTCCCGAAGTGGCCAAACAAATCGACGAACCCTGTTCATGCCGGGAATCTCTCCAGTTGGGCATCTGGTCGGATAAAACCAGGGTGGATCCCCATGTAGTGGATCGCCTTCGCCTGCTGGTGGGACACTATTTCGCCAAAGGCCGATAATTTGTACAATCCCTGACGCAGGACGCCTGAATAGGATACCGAAAACCGCATAGGGGGAGGCGAAATCTGTGCCTGTGTTGATGGAGCATCCGTTTATTTCATCCCCGTTTAGAGCAAGCTCTATTTATATTTAACGTCTGGAAAGCCATAAAAGGATTGGTACGAAGCTGTTTTCGGTTCCTAGGCCGCTACACAAAAAGTGGAATTGTTAAAGGGTTTATTTGTCTTGAATAATTATGCCGGAACAACCGGAGGTGGTTGCCCGTGAATCTTGCTAGATGGCGAAATTGTTGGGCGGTAGCAATGATTTTTGCCCTGTTTGTTGGGTGCGGCGATGATTTCGAGTGGGACTTGTTTAAGTCTCAAGAGAAAGATCCGCCAACCCAGGGCACGACGAATGAACAAAACCTGTCTTCTCTGAAACGTAATGCCCGGATCATGTCCGATACCGTCGGAGAGATCACCTACCTGGTCGGCGGGCAGGGGCTGCGCGTTCGCGGGTATGGCCTGGTGGCTGATTTGCCGGACACAGGGGGGACCAATTGTCAAAGTTTCTACCGCGATTACGTGGCTCGGGAAATCCGTCGCAGCAAATCCGCCAATTGGGACCAATGGCCGGACGCATCCGCGGATGACATCATCGAAAGTAAAAAAACCGCCGTTGTGCGGGTCGATGCAGTGATCCCACCCGGGGCGGTGCGACGGCGATGTTTCGATGTACAGGTAACTGCTGTTGACCAGGATTCCACCTCCATTGCCGGGGGCTTGTTGCTACCGTGTGATTTGCGCGTTTTCAATCCGGAAACTCCCAAACTGGAAGGCAAAATTCACGCCCGGGCCGAAGGGCGGGTCTTCGTAAATCCCTTCGCTACCGGCCGCGGTGATAGCACAAATATTAATCCCCGAACCGGCCGAATAATCGCCGGCGGAATTAACAAATCCGATCGACGCTTAAGCTTGGCGACTATGTTTAAATCGTACTCCAAGGTCCGTCAGATCCAGTCGGCCGTCAATCAGCGATTCAATACTGAAAAACACGATAAGGTGGCCGAAGGCGTAAGTGCGACTAATGTTCGGCTACATGTGCCCGAAAAATATTTCGGGCGCGAAATGAAGTTCGTCAAATTGGTGCGGCATCTGCCTTTAGCAACTTCACGGATAAGGAAAGAAAAACGTGCGGCCAGGCTTCTTGGAACCTTGGCCCAGCAGGATGCCCCCCTGGAGGATATAGCGTTGGCTTTGGAGGGGTTAGGGAAGCCAATTTTGGCTATGGTACAGGACCATTATACGGACACCCGACCTCACGTGAATTACTATAGTGGGCGGGTTGGCCTTCGGTTGCAGGATGAAACTGCCGTAGAGGTCATCGCCCGTTACGCGAAAAATCCCCGCAGCCCATATCGCCGCCAGGCTATTTCCGAATTGGGCAAATGCCAAATGCCATTTCTGGCCGGCCCGATCTTGAAAAAGCTGCTCTGCGACGAAAACGCCGAAATCCGGGTACTTGCTTACGAGGCCCTGCGCCAGGTTGATCCCGGGGCGGTTCAAACCTCTATTGTCGGGGCGGACCCCTACAATTTCATCCTTGACGTGGTTCCTTCGAATGGACCAAACATGATATACGCCCGCAAGACACGCAGCCGCCGATTGGCTTTGATCGGCGGAGAAAACTTGCTT
>CAZMVS010000201.1:0-4871 GCA_964569525.1 uncultured Planctomycetales bacterium | reverse complement strand
TGCGCCTGGAAGGTGCGCCTGGAGAAATGACTAAAAGTGGAACACATCCACTGCGCTTCATATTATCCAAAGCGGCGTCGGGTGTATTTGCCCACCCATACGATGAGTGGGCTTGAGGGGTTGGTCAGCGCAAAACACTGCTCAAGAAGCAGTGGCACATCGTTACTATACGCATTGCACAGGTGGTATAATCAGATGTGGGCACAGGGAATACGAAAGGGAGATCATGGATATTCACACATTAACAATGTTCTTTTTGTGGTGCACGATTATAGATGGGGCCATGTTTATCCTTGCGGTTATCATGTGCGTTATAGCACCGGATTTTGTGTATCGCGTGCAAAGCAGATTTATTCTTATACCCAGAGAGACCTTTAATGTGGTCATTTACTCGTTTCTGGGGCTGTTCAAGGTGTTCTTCCTGATGTTCAACGTGGTTCCATTGGTGGCTTTGTTGATTGTCGGGTAAGAGGGGAAGAATATCACATAAAGATTTGAATTCCATAAGGAAAGCCGGGAAGGAATCCAATACGGTCGAATAGCTTCTGCACTCTAAGGTGATCGGGCCACAGCACTGTTTAAGAAACGGGTGCACACGGTAGGGGGGAATCTCCTTGCCCGGCGTGCCGGGAAAATGACACGCGCGTGTGAGATAACCTGGTATTAAGGGGCTATGGATGTTGGGGAATTGGGAGACTCCAGTGGTGTCGGGATGACATGCCTGTTTGAGGCGACAAAATTATTCGAAGTTATTGAACAGCGGTTCGTTTGATGACAACGGCGGTCAGGTCATCATTCTGTTTGACGTTGCCGACGAACGTTTTTACGTCGGTGTAGAGTTGTTGAATGATATCCGCGGCGTTCAAGTCTTTCGCGTTGCGGAGCGACGTTTTGAGACGTTCGATGCCGAACTGTTCGTCCGATTCGTTTTCCCATTCAAAGAAGCCGTCGGTGATCATGGCGATGATATCGCCGGGGTTTAGGGGGAGCGATCGCCCGGGGCCGTAACCGACGTCACCAGTCAGCCCGAAAGGGATGTCGTCGGCGTGCAATTCTTCGACGCTATCTTCGGATCGTGAGTACAACAGGATCGGGCCGTGGCCGGCGGAGAGCATTTGTACGGTCGGAGAAGTATTGTCGACCAGAGCGGCGACGAAGGTGATGAAGCGTCCTTCCTTAAGATCCTCAACCAGAAGTTCATTGATGTGGTTCAGTACCGGGCCGATTTGCTGATTGGCGCGGAAGCCGGCACGGGCATAGGCGCGACACTCAGCGGTGACCAGGGCGGGACCGATGCCGTGGCCGGTGACGTCGGCGACGGAAACGGCCAACTGGTTATTGGGCAGCATTTGCCAATCGTAATAATCCCCACCGGTTTGATCGGCCGGCTGGCTCCAACCGGCGATATCGTATCCTTGAATATTCGGAGAAGTCTGGGGAAGCAGGTCACGTTGGATGGTGCGGGCGATATTCAGGTCGTGTTCGATATGTTCGATTTTACGTTGGGTATCGGCTTCGCGCAAAGCGGCCAAGACGTGTTTGCGAATTTGCATGGAGACGAAGGCGGCGGCCAGACCGGCGATGAATATGAAGCATACGAAGGTGATATAAGTGGCGATTGGATAAGCGCCCGCCGGCATTTCGGGGTAATATATTCGCGTATAAGCGAAAACGAGCAGATAGCCGAGCGACGAGACCAGGCCCGTGATGACGCACAGCCAGGCCCGAAGGCGGAGGATGGAAAAGAGGATGAAAAAGACATAGACGAGTACGGCCGGGGCGCTCAAGGCGCGATAGGGGCCGACGGGTTCACTTTCGGTAAGGATGAACAGGGCCAGCGTCGGGACGCAGGTTTCGATGACCATGTTGACGGTCCAGACGTATCCGGCGGGATAGCGATTTTGAGCGATACACCGGTAGAGGAAGCGGAGCATGCCCATTTCGTAACCGGCAAACACGACGATAAGAAGGAGGAAAAGGGAGAGGGGACCGAACAGGATTGTCCGCTGTCCCAGGGTGACAACTATGAGCGAGGATACAAACATCAGCCCAATCGCGGCCAACAGGGCGGGGATCTGCAAACGCTCGCTTTTCATGGCCGCTTCCTGGAAGGCAATCGATGGTATTTCGCGCGGTCTCATTCGTTCGTTGTTCCCAGTTTCAAGATGCCGGAGATTACCAGGTCAACATTTCGGAGGGAAAAAGACGGTTCGTATCGGTCCTACGGAAGTAAGTGTATTCTCGTGAATCATTGCTCGCAAAAGAAAAAATTATGCGGAATACAAATATTTCGTTGTAAATGAGAGGGGGGCTGAAATATGGAAGGAAACAGGCGGCGATGGGATTCGAACCCATGAATAACGGATTTGCAATCCGTCGCCTTAGTCCGCTTGGCCACGCCGCCTAAGGGCTTAATTTCACAGATATTATAGTTTATCAGGTTTGTTGTGTCATGCAACAGGGAGCGTAGGGTAGCGAAGCCTGGTTTCGTGAGCGGATGGATTAACGAGCTGTTTGACCGGCGGGGATGGTTTGGCTATAAACGAGCATTGGTCACAAGCTTACCGCGAGGCAAATTCGGTGTAATTTTGTTGAATAGGGCTGTTTATGATCGTTGATTGTCACAGCCACATATGGGAGTCGGCAGAACAGTTGGGGCGTGGGACCGGGCTGTTTGCCCCGCGGGTGCGCGGTCGTGGTGGTGTTGATCCGAAGAAGATGTCTTCGCAGGATCACCTGGAGGCCTCCAAGCCGGTGGACAAGGTTTTTGTGCTGGCGTTTAAGAGTTATTACCTCGATGCGGAGGTGCCTAACGATTACGTGGCGGATTACGTGCGTTCGCATGCGGAGAAGATGATCGGGTTTGCGTGTATTGATCCGACCCGGCCGCGAGAGGCGATCGACGAGTTGCGTCGGGCACAGCAAGAGTTGGGTATGCAGGGGGCGATGGTTTGGCCGGCGGTGCAGGATTTTCATCCGGCGGCGACCTCGGCGATGCGGGTTTACACGGAGATTTGCCGGCTGCGGATGCCGTTGATTTTTCATGCCGACGTGCAGGCGTCACCGACGGGCAAAATGGAATATTCCCGGCCATGTTTGATAGACGAGGTGGCCCGGGAGTTTCCGGATTTGCGGATTATTGTTTCGCAGCTGGGTTATCCGTGGACGGACGAGACGGTGGTTTTGCTGGCCAAGCATCGCAATGTTTTCGCGGATATCAGCGGCTTGCCTAATCATCCTTGGATTGCGTACAACGCATTGTTGGCGGCTTACCAAGCGGGGGTGTTGGACGATTTGTTGTTCGGCAGCAATTTTCCGTACACGTCGGCGGCGGAGAGCATCGAGTCGCTGTACAGCATCAACAAGTTTTGCCAGGGGACCAATCTGCCTACCATACCGCGGGAGCAGCTGCGGCGGATCGTGGAGCGGGATACGTTGCGCTTGTTGGGTATTGAAGATGAGGCCGTGTCGAGTAAGCGTCAGCCGGATCAGACGGTGATACAGAGCGAGGAATAAGCGGGGTTCGATTCGTCCTGTTAAGCTTGTGGTTTCCTGTCAGCCGATGTGATCAAGTTCCTTCCTATTGTTGATTTACCCTAGAAGCCCGATACACTGAACGTGATGGGAGCTATACGTTCAGTCAAGCCGGTGAACCTTATCTGCGGGATGATATCCAGCGATACGGATCTTTTTGCGCGGGCGATTCGTTTGATGGGTGAGCATTACGGTGCGACGGATGCGGTCAGCGAGGTTTGGCCATTCGATATGACGGACTATTATTTGCCGGAGATGGGGGAGGATCTGCGGCGGCAGTTTGTCTCGTTCAAGCGGCTGGTGAATCCGCAGGAACTGGCGGCGATTAAGATATTGACCAACCAGTTGGAGCGGCGGATTTGTCGGGACCTTGGTTTGCCGGAGGATCGGCGGCTGATCAATCTGGATCCGGGTTATCTTACCTTGGGCAAGTTGGTTTTGGCGACGACAAAGGATTTTTCACATCGAATTTACCTGCGGGACGGGATATTTGCGGAGAGTACGCTGCATTATGAAGGCGGGCGATGGGTGGCGTGGCCATGGACTTATCCGGACTATGCCGGTTCGAGGTATCACGGATTTTTCGAAGAAGTGCGGGAGTTATACAAAGATAAAATGAACGCGGGTCAGGATGAGGTGCCGGGTTCACAGGAGTCCGTGTTTTGAGTGGATTGCCGCAAATATTGGCTGGTGGGCTTTCGTTCGGGATTGCGTTTTTAATCAGCGTAGTCTTATGCCCGGTGGTGCGGCGGTGGGCTCGGCGGCGGGGCTATGTGGATCATCCGATGGGCGAAGAGGGGCATAAGACGCACGAGCAGCCGACGCCTTTTGGTGGGGGGATTGCGATTTTTGCGGCCATCGTGTTGCCGGTGATTGTGGTTATGTTGGCGGCGGTATTTTTGCGAGGTGTGTCGGCGGATCGGATCGGATTTCTGTTTTGTTGGCTACCCGAGTGGCGGGCGTACTTGGGCGGAGTGTGCGAGAAGATGCCTGCCGGAGCGGCCATTCTGTTCGGGGGGCTCATTCTGCACATTATGGGTTTGGTGGATGACAAGCGGCCGGTGTCGGCGATATGTAAGCTTATCTTGCAGGTAGCGGTGGCCTTGATGTTGACGTGGGGGATGGGGATCCGGGCCGGCGAGATGCTGGGGGCGGTGCCGGCGATTTTGTTGACTACGGTATGGATCGTGGCCCTTACGAATGCGTTTAATTTCATGGATAACATGGATGGGCTGTCGGGGGGTGTGGCGGCGTTGACTTCGTTGGTGTTGGCGGTGGCGGCGTTTCGGGCGGGGCAACTTTTTGTGCCGTGTATGTTGTTGTTGGTGTGTGGGGCG
>CAZMVS010000200.1:0-2621 GCA_964569525.1 uncultured Planctomycetales bacterium | reverse complement strand
AGCCGTCCCACCAATAACCCCCCGTTGGGCCCCCCCCCCCGCCGGTATTGATTATTCGGATCAAACCAGGCTGCCTCCTGTTTCCGGTTCAGATTGGCTCGCCATGAGTCACGCCGATGCACCCTTTGGTTACACAAATACTCTTGCAATTGTCGGACCCGTCCTCGCAGGCATATTTCCGTTAACAATACCATGTCAGAGGCGATATATCCCCCGATCAGGCGTGTCTGCCGCAACATCTTCGTACGCATCAGGCCGAAAACAATGGCCGGAAAAAAAGCATTATCCAAACTTATGAGTTCTCGAAATCGAATTTCTCGAAAGGGGCAACCATTTTCTGAAATAGCTCGTTGAGGTTGGTAAGTGCATTTGCGGACAATCCTGCTAGCTGAATCGATGAAACGCCGGCGAGGAAAAATCAGGACCACGTCTTCCGGGTACGATTCCATTGCTGCTACGCAATGCTGCAGATAGCCAGGATCCAGCACGTCGTCATGGGCTAACCATTTGAAATATTTCCCTCGCGCCCGCTTGAACACTAGGTTGAAATTCCAGGCGGCCCCACGATTTTGTTCACTGCGGTGATAAATAATCCGCCGATCGCGCCGGGCATAAGCGCGGGCGATTTCCGGCGTCCGGTCGAAGGATCCATTATCAGAAATTATTACCTCGAAGTCGTCGAAAGTCTGGGCCAGCACCGCTTCCAAGGCCTCCGCCAGATGGTCTTCCCCGTTATAGACCGGTATGCCGATGCTCACCAGCGGTCGAACGTTATCTTTTTGCATGGCTGGTCTCTCGTGGACTAAGGGCCGATGATCGCTTTGTTCAAATTGGCGGGCCTTGTCCGCCAGCAACAAGTCGAGATACTGAGTATCAGGATAAAGTTTCCAAATCATGCGCAAGCGATTTCCGCGGAAAGCCCTATTTCCTTGATCTGACCACGGATTTCTTCCATGTATAAAGGATTCATAGCGATGACCAGATTTGGCCGAATATCTCTTAAACGTCCTGGTGGAATGATTTCCTGTCCGCTGCCGGTAACGAACTTACCCTGCTTGCGGGGATTGATATCAACGACATAATTGATGATATTTCGGCCTTCAAGCATGTTCAGAAAAGTCACACCCTTGGAACCGGAGCCCCACACGACCGCGGTTCGCCTGCTTTCGCTAATTTGTCTAAGGGTGGCATTCCACAAAGCAACTTTCTCCTGGAAACGCCTGCTATAGGCTTGGACATCATGAACCATTGGTCCTAAATCAGGTTTCGCCTTTCGGTTGTCGTACTCGTTGCAATCTACGGGTTTGGCGGCGATACATAAAAACTGCCCACCATAGGTTTCCCTGATCCGTAATACCTCGAAGCCTGCCTTTTTGAAACATTGCTTAAGTGATGCTGCGCAGAAATAGTTGCAGTGCTCGTAAATAATATCCCAGATGCCCAGTTCCCGAATAGTGAACATCACGTTGGGAACTTCGAAGAACAAAACTGTTCCTCGTTGTTGGCCGAGATTCCTCCTTACCAAACGCAGAAATCCAACAGGATCGGGCATGTGCTCCAAGGCCTGTCGGCAGCATATAAAATCAACCTGCTTATCGGCGTATCGCTCGTCATAATATGATCGCACAATCTTTCCCCGCCCGTCGCAGTATTCTCCCGCCGGTCCGCTGGGATCGAAGCCGATGCCCGTGTTATTGCCCAGTTCACATAACAGCTTCAAAAACTCCCCCTTCCCGCAGGCGATTTCTATAATTCGTTTCCCGCGCAACTCATACCGTTCGATAAGGTCCCAGGCCAGTGACTCAATGTATTGTCGAAATTGCGACGAAAAATCCAGGGCATTCTCGTATTCGCCGGCGTAATTCATTTTTCCTGGATCAAATGAGGTATTGGTGATCATCCCGCATGCCGGGCAAAAGCCTAAAACAATATTTCCCCGCGGAACTTCCAATGCCGCTTCTCGACTGGAGTTCAATAGGTGGCAGTGAATCGGCAGATCCCGGCCTTCCCAGAAAATCTTCATTTCTCTATGCTCGCAGACTGGGCAAAGATTAATTTTGTGGGCGGAACAGTCCTGATCTAGAGCACGCACCATAGGTCTGTTGCTTTCCTGGGACGCTTGATAGGTGAAGGCCCCGATATGATGGCGGATGATTTATATAGAAAAGTTTAGGCGAAAAGATGCCCGTTTGGAGGGAGCGAAAGGAACCTTGTCAAATGTCCCGTTGCCGAAGGGAAATACGGTCCATACCCATGTTCTTGTTCAGCTCATATATGTTCATGGGCAGACACTTGGTTTCTTTGAAAATACCATCCCGCTGTCGCTCCAACACAATCTTGTAAAGTATCCCATCTTCCGTGATCGTGGCCGTTAAAACATTCTGATATTTCGTCATACTTTTTCCTCTCCCTGTTTTTGATCATTCAATGGGTAAATATGATGTCGATTCATAAGGTGTCAACAGCTCAATATAATTAACGCTCTTCATATAGCGATGAGTTCCGCATGCAGGCCCATCTTGTCGACGGCATTCTGGATCTCCTGCCGGTAAATAGGATTCATAATGAAGATCAGGTCCGGTTTGAGATGACGCAGAACCTCTGGTGATTCCACCTGCCTA
>CAZMVS010000199.1:0-3471 GCA_964569525.1 uncultured Planctomycetales bacterium | reverse complement strand
TGAGGAGTTGGCGCAAGCCAAGGCGCTTGCCGAGGAGCACGTCAAGAAGTTGCGTGGCTGGGCGGACAAGATGGAAGAGCGTTACGGCGGCGGGGTGATGCCGGGTAATCCGAATCGGGCTCGTCATTTTGCGCATGAATGTGAAAAGCGGTTGGGCGGTTGATGATTTTGATCTGATTCGGTGTTTACTGCTGACCGCTTACAAGGTGAAATTTGACCAATGCCCCGTCAATATTGGCGGGGCATTTTTTAATCTTTCAGTCGGCCGTCGATGGAGCCGTCGGGGAGCATGTTGTCGGGGTGGGGTATGTTTTCGGCTTCCATCTGGTAGCGCTGACAGTTTTTCCAATTGGTATCACTTAAACAGTATTGTTCCGCCCAATCTTGACCGATGAAGCCCTTGGACTCCCATCGACGCAGGGGGCAGACGTTGTACCATTTACAGGCCATGTTTTTTGCTCAAGCTTTAAGGTCAAAGTGGACGCAGGCGGCCTTGGGTAAGGCTTCGTCAATCAGTTTGAGGCCCAGGCCGGGCATATCCGGTACGGTAGCTTCGCCATTGCTCAGTTTGTAGGCGCTGGTATCGACGGCTGGGGTGCTTAAGGGGTCTTCTTCGGCGCGGTAGAAATTGGGGACCGCTTTGCCGACTTGTAATTGGAGGTAATAGCCGAAGAGCGAGCCCCAGTTATGGGGGGCGATTTGGATGCCGTGGGGTTGGGCCATGGCGGCTTCGGCGAGGATGTCTTCAAAGCCGAGTAGATTCATGTCCGCCTGGAGGATGTCCACGGCTTCGGCGTTGACCCATTCTTTCATTCCTTTCGGGCCATGCTTGTTTTCGCCGTCGGCGATAAGGGTGTCCAGGCCTAGTTGGCGGATGTATTTTTTGAAGGCGAGGTAGTTTGCTGCGCTTTCTTGGGGGAACATTTCTTCGACGAAAGCGAATTTCAGATCGGCGGTGTCGGCCATGAATTGGCGGGCGCTTTGTATGGTGTGTCCGTCATTGGCGTCAGCGGCGAGCATGATATCCGGGCCGACGTGTTGGCGGATATGTTGACAGACTTCCACGTCGCGGGCATAGCCTTTTTCACGGCGCATCCAGATGTTGCCTCGGCCGATCTTTATTTTGAAGGCCCGGTGACCGGCGGCCATGCTTTGGTCTAGTTCGCGTTTGAATTCATCGCGCCAGCTGTTACGGAATTGAGGGCGAAGGTCGGTGAAATAAATAGAGCCGTCGTAGGCGGGGACTTTTTCGCGGACCGCGCCGCCGAGTAGTTCGTAAACGGGTTTTTTGAGGATTTTGCCGGCGAGATCCCATATAGGAGTTGTGTATCGCTCCAGCGGGCTGATGACTTTACGTTTGTCAGCATGAAAGAAGTCGAAGGGGTTTTTGCCGAGCAGGGCGGCGCATTCGTTGGCCCCGGACCAGCAGGTGCCGAAGCCGTCGATGCCGGCATTGGTGTAAATGCGTACTACCCGATCTACATCGTGGAGGCCGTGATCGTGGCGGTAGGCGTTTTTGCCGATGTGCTTGGGGCGGGTGAGTTCGAGTTCAAAGCTGACCACGCGGGTGATTTTGATGTCCTTGGGGGCTTGTTTGGCCCAAGTCATGGCAGGGAGCAAGGCGGTACCCGCCAAGCCGGCGAGAAATTCTCTTCTTTGAATTTTCATTACAAGATTCCGTATTTGTCAAAGGCCTCGGTGCTGGACATACCGTTTTCGATTTCCTGGCGGACGATTTTTTCGCCGCGGGCTTTTTCGAGAGCTTTTTCGATGACTTCGACTTCGTATTTTTGGGGGATGATCAACACGCCGTCAAGGTCGCCGAAGACGAGGTCGCCGGGGTCGATCCAGACCTGCCCGATTTCCATGGGGCGACGGTAGTCGATAACCTGCATGCGGACGGAGGAGTCCTGGGCATAGCGACCACGGGTGAAGACGGGCCAATTTTGTTCCAGAACGCGGGGGGTGTCGCGATGAAAGCCGTCCACGACGGCCCCGACAGCCCCACGCATGCGCGAGGTGGCGGTCAACAGTTCACCCCAATAAGCGCAACGCATGGATCCACCTGCGGTAATGTATACTTCACCCGGTTCGAGTTGATCCAGCGAATCGGTCAGCTGGCCGAAGGGGCGTTTTTGTGGTCCATGGGCGTCGGCAACGAGGGCGGGCATCGCTCGGCCGGCGATTTTATCATGTTCGCGAATCGGCTTGATCGGTTGAGGAAGGAACTGATGATAACGTCCCATCGTATCGAGGATGTCGCCCACCACTGGGGTATAGAGCGTATCGCGCATCAAGTTAAACAGTTCGTTATCGTTTTTCCATTCGGGCATTGGTTACCATCCGTTTTTGGAGTAATGAAAAGCCAATTTCCATGAGTTTAACGGTTATGTTTTTTGTTTGTTTATTGGTGACGTTCGTTTCGGCCAGGGGTTTATTGCGACAATTATATTTTACCACACTATGCAAGATCTGATATTATAACGGTTATTGAGTTTCTTGTAGAGTGCAAGCAGCCATCAGAAATGCGCCGGTGCCCCAGGTGTAGGTACCCGTAATTTTGGAGGCATAGACTTCAGGTTTGTCGGGGATGGTTCCGCCGGAGACGTCGATCACGTAACCTTGTTTATTTACCTTTTCTGCCAAGGCCGCCCATGTTTCCGTGATAAGGTCTTGATTTGGCAGAGTGATTAAATCCAGTGCTTCAGCTTTGGCGAGGCTGCTGAGAATCATGGCACTGGCGGAGGTTTCGATGTAGGTGTCCGGATTTGTGAGAATGGTGTGCCATAAGTGTTTGTTTTGATCGCGAACGGTTAAGAGCCCTTTGACTAGCCGACGGAAATCGACCAGTAGGGATTGAAATTCTGGGGAGTTGCGTTGCATGGCCTGCAATATTTCGACATAAGACATGGCCACCCAGCCGTTGCCGCGGCCCCAGAGGACGCCCTTAATTTGCTGATCGGTGGCGTCGTACATATGCCAGAACAGAGCAGTGTCGGGATCCTGGGTTCGGCGGGCATAGATTTTGAGCTGATTGGCAGCATCGTCCAGGTAGGATTTTTCGCCGGTGGCTTGTGACAAGCCGGCGAAGAGGGGGGCGACCATATAAAGGGTGTCCACCCAAAGTTGCTTGTTGCCGCCCCAATGGCCGAGGCCGCCTTCGTTGGTGCGGGTGGCGTCGTTCATAATGAACTCTGCGATAGTGCGGGCCATGCGGAGATATTTTTCGTCTCCGGTGTGTTTGTAAAGCAGAAAGACCGGGTAGCCGGGCCCCCAATGGCCGCAATATTTTTGTATTTCTTCGGTCGGTCCGCCGGCGAGGATTTTTTCAAGGCCTTTTTCATCCCAGTGGTCGGCCCAGTTGCGGACGAATTCGATATAGCGTGGTTCGTCAAGGGTTATGCCGGCGTGCATCATGCCGCCCATGAGAACGCCTTCGCCCCAGTCGAATTTGGGTGGTTCGGGGTAGTC
>CAZMVS010000198.1:0-1962 GCA_964569525.1 uncultured Planctomycetales bacterium | reverse complement strand
TGCGCCTGGAAGGTGCGCCTGGAGAAATGACTAAAAGTGGAACACATCCACTGCGCTTCATATTATCCAAAGCGGCGTCGGGTGTATTTGCCCACCCATTGCAATGGGATGGGCTTGTGGTTTGATTCGGCGAAAAACACTGCTCAAGAGCAGTGGCACCTGCCGGGAGAAATGACAGGGTGTGCGAAGTTCTTCGGGGGCGTTGGTGAGCTTGAGTCAGGTTTTCAGCAAGTTTCAGTTTTTCGAGGGGGGGGGCAGGCGGTGGTTGATTGTTAAATATTTCATCATCATGCAGGGGATGGTGATGTGGAGGAGGTTGGCGGCGGGGATGAGCAATTCTGTTCGGCTTAGGCGAGTGATACATTGAGAATAGGGTAAATTTCACTTTATAAAAGTCAGGGCCCATTGCGTATTTTGATGTTCGGTTGTAAAATTTTGTTCCTTTGTTAATTCACAGAAAAGAGGAGACAATAAAGATGTTCGTTTCTAACCGGAACTATGTTCAAAAATGTATGGGCCTGTTGGGTGTTGCTTTCCTGGTTTCTTTCTCTCTTGGTTGTGCCCATGAGTGGCAGAATTGTAATGATAATTTCAGTTACGTTCTGGACGACGTGAGTGACGAAACCGGTTTTGTGCCGTTGTTTGACGGGGAGTCGTTGGATGGGTGGACGGTTATTGGTGACAAGAAGGACACCTTCCAGGTCAAGGATGGTACGATTTACTGTAACGGCAAGGGCGGGTTCTGGCTGGCCTATACGGATAAGCAGTTTGAGAATTTCGTCTTGCGGTTGGAGTTCAAGGTTTCCAAAGGGGCAAACAGCGGTGTTTTCTTGCGTGCTCCTGATGTGAAAAATCCTGTTTACAACGGTTTTGAGATGCAGATTCTGGACGATCACGGCCGACCGCCGAACAAGAATTCCTGCGGGTCGATTTATGACGTAGCCACCGCGATGTACAACATGTCCAAGCCTACCGGTCAGTGGAACTCGGCTTCGCTCTATTGCAACGGGCCGATCGTGATTTTTCACGTAAACGGGCGGAAGGTGGTTGATACGAATTTTGATGAGTTGACCGAACGGATCGGTAAGTTTGAGACACCGTATGCGAAGTTGCCCCGCAAGGGTTATCTTGGGGTGCAGGATCATTTGACGGAGGTCTGGTTCCGGAACATTCGTATCAAGGAGTTGCCGCCGGGCAATCCGTTGAAGGAGGCTGAGCACGAGGAGTAGCATTGCCGGCAAAGAAACGCTTTTGGCTGTCGATCTGGGTGTGAAAAGCGGGTTGGCCTTGTTCGGCAGGGACGGTCGGCTGATGTGGTACCGCAGTCGGAATTTCGGTTCGGCCCAGCGTTTGCGGCGGGGGATGCCCGGGCTGTTTGAAGAAGCTTGCAATATAGAATGGCTGATTTTAGAGGGCGGAGGCCGCCTGGCGGAGATTTGGCACAAAGAAGCCGACCGTCGGGGAGTCTCCGTTCTTTGTATTGGGGCGGAGCAATGGCGGGAGTTGTTGCTTTATCCCCGTCAGCAACGTACGGGTCGAGAGGCCAAGCATTACGCCGAGATTTTTGCCCGCCGGGTTATTGAGTGGTCGGGTATTTCCCGTCCGACGTCTTTGCGGCATGACACGGCGGAGGCGATTTTGACCGGTCTATGGGGGGTATTAAAAGTCGGCTGGTTGGAGGAGCTGCCGCGCGAGCTTGGCGCGTAGGCATTGCTTGATCCGGTCTTCCTGTGCGATGTAACTCTTTCACAAAACTATGAACTCAAAGCAGGGCGGCGATACGTCGGTAGTGATACCCCAAGATCGCCATCTGGATAGCTTCGGGCAGAGCTCGGCGGTGGAATATGAGTACTTTGCTGAGGAATTTCCAGAATTCGCGTCGGCCTCTGCTGCACACGCCGATCAGCCACAAGGATTTGATAAATGCCTTGATTTCCGCCCAGCCCGCGCGACGGCCGCTGC
>CAZMVS010000197.1:0-7270 GCA_964569525.1 uncultured Planctomycetales bacterium | reverse complement strand
ACGCAGTAAGATGTTCGAAGTAGAGGGTGGCACTAAAGAATCCTGCCTGAAAATCCTCCGCCACGAGGTCGGACACGCTATCGATCATGCCTACCGATTACATCGAAGACGACGGTGGCAGCAATTGTTCGGCAAATCCAGCAAACCCTATCCCGAGTTCTATCGCCCTCGCCCGTACAGCAAAAAACACGTCGTTCACCTCGATGCGTGGTACGCCCAAGCCCATCCGGATGAGGATTTTGCCGAAACTTTCGCAGTCTGGCTGAAGCCAAAAGCTCTTTGGCAGAAACAATATCACGATTGGCCGGCCTTGAAAAAACTCGAATATGTCGATGAACTAATGGAGGAGATCGCCGGGGAAAAGCCCAAAGTCCGCACCCGGGAACGGGTGGAACCTATTCGCACAATACGCAAAACCCTCCGCCGGCATTACGAAGAAAAACGTCAACGCTATTCGCCCGAATCGCCCAACTTCTGCGACGAAGAGCTCAAACGCTTGTTCTCCAATGACCCGGCCCATAAAAACCGGGAAAAAGCGTCCGTGTTTCTCCGTAGCGTCCGTAGCGAGATCCGCCGAGACGTATCCCGCTGGACCGGCGAGCATCAGTACACGCTCGATCAGGTGCTTAACTATATGATCAGCCGTTGCAGTGAACTGAATCTTCGAGTAATAGGTTCCAAGAAACAACTAAAGACCGATTTCGCAATCCTGCTGACCATGCAGACGATGAACTATCTGTATGGCGGCCGACATCGTATTAACATGTGAGCAAGCATGAAGCATTTAAGAATACTGGCTTTGATGGACCAAGATCTGTTGCCACCGGATAGCATAGAAGGGCTAACCGACGATGAAATCGAACCTTTTAAAACCGAGTATGACGTCGCCTCCACACTGTATAACATCGGTCACGAAGTTCATCCCTTGGGCGTGAGCACCAACTTGAGCGTGATTCGCGAAGCGATTGATGAACATAATCCACACATCGTCTTTAACCTCCTCGAAGAATTCAGCGGGGAAGCGGTATTCGATCAAAACGTGGTCAGTTATCTGGAATTGCTCCGCCTGCCTTATACGGGTTGTAATCCCCGCGGCATGATGCTGGCCCGCGACAAGGCCCTCTCCAAGCAAATCCTAAGCTACCATCGTATCGCGGTTCCCGATTTCGCCGTCTTCCCTAAGGGCCGGGCAATCAAACGTCCCAAGCGGCTGCAATTCCCCCTCATCGTCAAATCCCTTATCGAAGAAGCCTCCTTGGGAATCTCCCAAGCCTCCATCGTGGACGACGACCGTCACCTGCAGGAACGGGTAACTTTTATACACGAGAACATCGGAACCGACGCCATCGTGGAGCAATACATCGAAGGCCGGGAATTTTATATTGGGGTGCTTGGCAATCACCGCCTGCATGTCTTTCCTGTGTGGGAGCTTCTTTTCACCAAGGCGGGCATGGATATTCCCCTGCTGGCAACGGCCAAAGTAAAATGGGATACCAAGTACCAGAAAAAACTCGGTGTCACCACCCGCCAGGCGGATGATCTCCCATCAAGCACTCTTCAACAAATGCAAAAACTCTGTAAGCGTATTTTCCGCTATCTGGGCATGTGCGGCTATGCCCGTATGGACCTCCGCATGAGCAAGGAAGGCAAAATTTATGTCCTGGAAGCTAACCCTAACCCTCAACTCGCCTACGGGGAGGATTTCGCCGAATCCGCCCATGCCGCAGGCGTCACCTACGAAGAACTGATTCAGCGAATCGTGAATCTCGGTCTGCGGCGAGGACGGGAAAAGACCGGCTGAAAAGACTTTACGCAAAAAACACCACCTGCCTCCTACTGCCGAAATCCCCTACAACAAAAAATTATGCCAAATTGTCCGGTAGATAATAACCGGTAACCGACATAGTATTTAATGAGAATGTATAAAGAGGCTTTGTTGCGCCAAATCTGAACGGGTGTACCTTTGCTATAACGATACAAAACGGCAACCTCGACACATGCCGGGTTGACAATGTGCATGGAGGGGGTACAAACCGGGGAATGGTGTCAGAGCTCCCAACGCTGAGACTATAGCATGCCCTTGAAAACGATGTTCATAAGTGGCCCCACACTAGCGGGTAAAAGCGAGGTGGCTCGGTTCATCGCTCGATCCGTTTACAAAGATGATGTCCACTTTCTACGCATGCAGCCCGCCAAAGACGGTCACTCGAACGCCATCATCCCGCTTTTCCACAACGTTGAAAAAAAATCCAAAACGTTCTCTTCAGCCCATACCGCGCAATATACACCGGAACGGATTTTTGAAACTCTCCCTGATGGATTGAAAGCGATTCGCCGTCTGGATCGTTACGGCTTCACCATTATTGAGGCCGACACCGATCCCTGTCTCCGCTATGCATATCCCTACGACTACCGTGTTTTCGTCATGCCCATGCCTCAACACGTACATGATGTGCTGCGCAGCCCCCGCCAAGCCGCCGAAGCCCTGCAAACCGTCATGCAGGACACCGCCTCCTTCGCTACGGAAATCTTTGGCCTGAGCGACGCCTCTGTTCTGGACGAAAATTTAGGTCTCTCAAGTCGTTCCCAGAACCAAGCGACCGGCAACACTGTTCTGGAACACGTAGAAATCGCCGAACAACAGTTTCGTCAATTCCTGCGCTCGCCCATCGGAGCGGAAATCGCTGCCCGGGTCCAACTCCAGCCGGACTATCATGCCCTCGTTGAATCCGACGTGGTGATTATTAATAAATACACGCAAGGGAATCCTGAGGCACTGGAAGACTGCTGCCAACGATTGGAAAATCTGCTTGGCCGCATTCAACATGACACCCGTCGACACAGCCTGCTGTTCTGGGGCGATATACGGGACACCCATGATGCCAACCGCCGCCGACTGCTCCAAAGGTTTAAACAATTGTTGACCGACTGATTATGCTTCCCCATTCCTTGATTGAAACGTCAAATCACTCGAATGATATGAAAATGAAGGTAATAAAAAACGGAAGATGCCCCGTGGCGCACGAGCATCTTCCATTACATTTGCTGGTACAAATTTTCCAGTGAAAAATAATTACCGCTGTCCCAAATCAACTCTCCAACCTTCTTCTGCCGGGCTGGGACAACGAAGGCCAGTCAATTAATCTAACTTACTTTTTCTTACGCGTCACTTTTTTCCGCTTAGTCGTCTTTTTGCGGGCCGTTTTCTTACGGGCCGTTTTTTTCTTTTTGGCCTTCTTCTTCGTACCCGCTTTTTTCCGTGCGGTTTTCTTACGACCGGCGGCTTTCTTACGGCCGGCCTTCTTCTTTTTCTTGCTGGCGGTCTTCTTGCGACTCACCGTTTTCTTACGCGTAGCCTTCTTTTTCTTCGTCGCTTTCTTCTTCTTGGCCATAAACGTCACCTCCTCTCAATGCCCGGCATTTGCCTTGATGACTTTAGGTGAGGTTGGAATGACCCGTGCCGACGAAATTTTTCCTTTTCGTTTCGCACGACACACCAGTTGATATTATCGACCACTATATAACGCACACTTTACTACTTTCACTTTCCAATACAGAAGTTGGAAAAGATCCGCCCCAGCAAATCCTCCGTCGTAACTTCACCTGTCAACAAGGATAGTGCATTCATGGCCTCGCGAACTTCTAAAGCAAGTAACTCCATCCGATCCACTATCTCTGCTGATTGTTGGGCCAATTCATCAACCCGTTCCATTGCAGTTCGAGCCGTTTTCAAAGCTTCGCGCTGACGATTGGAAAGAGCTAAAACATCAGTCCCATGGGAATGAACATCGCTTAAAACCAACTCCTCCATGCCGTGGCGAAGATAATCCACTCCCTCTCCCGTCAAAGCACTGACCGGAAATACCGGTCCGCCACGAAAGGTCGCTTTTTGCCATTTTTTACGCTGTGATGGAGCTAAACAATCGATTTTATTGGTGATCACCAGGTAAGGTTTTTCGGGCAATTTAGACAGAATATGATCCACTTGTTCAAGAGTTGTATCCCCCGCATCGATCACCACGCAAACCAAATCCGCCGTACGAATCGAACGCTGAGCAGCCGCCTCCGCCTGTCGGGCAATAACATCACTGGAAACATCTGGGGAAAAAGTATCACCCAATAATCCCGCGCAATCGGACAACATGATTTCCCCGTGCTCCAGGCTCATCGGGGCACTTAACACGTCCCGTGTCGTACCCGCCGTGGCGGAGCGAATCGCCCGGTCCGTCCCCGTCAAAAAATTAAACAACGTGCTCTTACCCGCATTCGGCCGACCGACAAGAACAACTTCCGGCAACATGCCCAGTTGCTCCACCGACGGGGATCCCTGCAAAAACTCATCCAAGTCCACGATTACGGAATGCACCGTCTCCTTCACTTGTTGCGGGGACACAAAATCGATCGGCTCCTCCGCGAAATCGATTTCCGCTTCCAACAAGACCAACAAATCCGCCAATTGATCACGCAAAATTTCCGTCTGCTTACTCAGTCGTCCATGCAGCAAAGCTTCCGAGGCCCGCAACTGTGAATCGTTACGGGCATGAATCACCGCCGCCACTCCTTCCACACGCGTCAAATCCAGGGCCCCGTTAAAAAAGGCCCGAGCGGTAAACTCTCCCGGTTCCGCCGGTCGAATCCCCCGCTCAGTAAGTTTTTCCAACACTAAAGATAAAATCGGCGGCGATCCTGGAAGGTGCAGTTCCACTACGTCCTGGCGGGTATAACTGGCCGGTGCACGAAAAAAGTACGCTTCACCCGGCAAGGCGACCTGCTCATCAAGCATAACCCGACCGCTCAGGCGACGATGACCGCCGACTTGCTCCAAGGATTCATCGCCATCCCGGTAAAAAACCGTACCCGCCACCGAAAACGACGCCGGCCCGCTGATACGGATAATCCCTCGAATGCTCACCCCTGCCGGTGAAGAAATGGCTGCAATAGTATCCTCTATACGATCGAACATAACGCTTCCAACAATCCGCATATCAACTTAAAGGCTTGACCAACTCCAACGTACACCGGCAAGTATAGCGGCTCAAACCACGAATTTCTCGTGGCACAGTTGTTCCATGAAGGTTTCTAACAAATCCACCGCGTTCACGGAAATGACGACATGCATGGGTTGCTGTCGCTTAGCGGAAACCTTCGGCTTGCATCGGCCGGCCTGCTCGCCACCGACGGTCATCTCCAGTTGCATGCGGGCCTGCATAAACAATGCCGGCCAACACAAAATCCCCACCGCCAGGGCATCATGAACCATGAAACGATTTTCATTCTCCATCGTCCTCAGTGAATTCTGTACCATCCGGGCCAACAAATCACAGGCAGGTATGCCGCTACGTACCAAGTGCGCTATATGTGATTCATCCAGCCCCACCTGCCGCGTCACGTCCAAAGGCACTACCGTGACAGGCAAATCCGCGGCAAATAATTCCGCCGCCGCTCGTGGATCGCGATAAAAATTGAACTCCGCATGTGGCGTAATATTCCCCTTGCACCATACCGCCCCGCCCATGACTACTATTCGCCCGACTTTCTCCAACAAGCCCGGCCGCTCCCGCTGCAAAGCGGCAAGATTGGTCAACGGCCCGATCGCCACAATGGACAAATCCCGTCCGTGTTCCTCAATTAACTGCTCATATAATTCCAGGTAATTTCCTGCGGAAAAATCGGCGGGAACTTCCAACTTCACTCCGCCCAAACCATCCCCGCCAAAAATATCCGTCGCATCAGCCAAACGCTCGTCATCCTGGTCCAATCCTCGGGCAAAAGGCGGCTTCGGCTCAACCCCTAAACCACTCAGTAAACGTCCCATATTCTCCGTAGCCTGCGACAAAGAAACATTACCCCCCACACTGACCATGCCCGCCAGGTGAATCTGCGAAGTGCTCAGGGCCAAGGCGACGGCCAGTGCATCGTCCACCCCCATGTCCGTATCCATGATGATCGGTACCGCCATGACTTGGGCCCCGGTATGGTATAATAGTTGACAGGGGAAAATTGACGGCCTACATTCGCTGAAATTATTGTCCGCTGAATACGATTACTGGTCAATACGGCAGGAAAAATGGATACTTCCGAACGACTCAACCAATATCGTGATATCTTCGCCGATTCCTCCCCCCTGCTCACCGTCCGTTCGCCCGGACGGGTCAACCTCATCGGTGAACATACTGACTACAATGACGGTTTCGTGCTCCCCATGGCCATGTCGCAAGCAATGCACGTCATCGCCGGCCAGGCCGACAACCAATCCGTCAAAGTCTATTCCACCGCTTTCGAGCAGACCGCCGAATTCCCCGCGGATAATCCCGGCGGACCGGACGACTATCCCGACGAACCCGCCTGGATGAAATACGTTCGCGGCGTGGCGGCCCTGCTCACTGAAAAGGGAATCAAGCTGCGCGGCTGCCGATTGCTCATCGACAGTGAGGTCCCCATCGGTGGCGGCGTCAGCAGTTCCGCTGCCCTTGAAGTAGGCGCAGCCATGGCCCTGCTCGGCGCGGCCATGAGCTCACTAGAAGGTATTGAGTTAGCCTTGCTCGCCCAGAAAGCGGAACACGAATATGCACATTCGCCCTGCGGCATCATGGACCAGTTCATCTGCGTCTTGGGCAAAGCCGAGCAAGCCCTGCTGCTTGATTGCCGAACCCAAAAATATGATTACGTTCCCCTGCCCATGATAAACGCGGAACTGGTGGTCATGAATACCCAGGTCAAGCACTCCATCGGCGGCAGTGAATATCCCGTTCGCCAACAGCAGTGCCGCGATGGCCTAGCCGTCCTTCAGGCGGACAATCCCCGGGTAAATGCCCTCCGCGATGCCGACTCCAAAATATTGGAAGCACATAAAACGAAAATGGACGAAACCGTTTATCGCCGCTGCCGACACGTCATCACTGAAAACGAACGAACCCGACAGGCGAGCGATGCGTTAAAAAAACAGGACTTGGCCGCTTTCGGTCGGCTGATGTACCAATCACATCATTCGCTCAGGGATGATTACGAAGTCTCCTGTCCCGAATTGGATCGATTGGTGGATATCGCTTCGGGAATTACCGGTGTTTATGGAGCCCGAATGACCGGCGGCGGATTCGGCGGGTGTGCCATTGCCCTGACCCATCGTGATGCCGTCGATCCTTTGAAGACCGCCATCGCCGAAAAATATGACGGGCAATTCGAAAACCCGGCGATCGTCTATCCCACTTCCCCGTCAAATGAGCCGCCATTCAGCCCATCGCCAGGGGCGTATGAGAACAAGAACATGTCC
>CAZMVS010000196.1:0-3050 GCA_964569525.1 uncultured Planctomycetales bacterium | reverse complement strand
GTATCGTGCAACGGATGATCGGCCGCCCTGTAGAACAATATTTTCCCGAGTACCTCGAGGCGGCACCCAGGCAAGAAAGTTTGCGCGTCGAAGGGCTTAGCTCGCCCGGCAAATTTCAGAACATCAATTTTTCCGTGCGAGCCGGTGAGGTCGTCGGCTTGGCAGGTCTGGTCGGTGCAGGACGCAGCGAAGTGGCCCAGGCAATTTTCGGTTTGGATCCCAAGGCAAGCGGGAAAATTTTCATCAACGGCCAGCAAGTCCACATCGGTTCGCCCGCACAAGCCATGCGGTGGGGTATCGGTTACCTACCTGAGGACCGAAAAACCGAGGGTTTGATTTTGAACATGGGCGGCCGGTCCAATTTATCCCTACCCATTTTGAATCGCCTTAGCCGAGCGGGTTTCGTCCGTTCTCGGCCGGAAAAAGCGTTACCCCGCCAATATTTTGATCGGCTCCAGGTCCGCACCTCACATATCGATGCCCCGGTTCTGTCCCTGTCCGGAGGAAACCAGCAGAAAATCGCCCTGGCCAAGTGGTTGGCCGGCCAATGCCGCATTCTCATCATCGACGAACCGACCCGCGGCGTGGACGTGGGAGCCAAGGCGGAAATTCACACGCTGATCGATGAGTTAGCTCGCGAAGGGGTAGCCATCCTGTTGATTTCCTCGGAGCTGCCTGAAGTACTCAACCTGAGCACCCGGATCATCGTCCTCCGCGAAGGCCAACAGCAAGGCGAACTGCCCCGCGGCCAAGCTGACCAAGAGGCCTTGATGCGATTGATGGCCGGGGTTCCCCTTGAGTCCGCCACTTAACCCCTATCTGTCATTTTACCGGACACTTCCACAAGACATTCCAAAAAACAACAGTGACATTCGCCCCCTGCCGGGATATGATCAATACAATGTTCAGCTTGGAAGGGAAAGAGCATGTTTACGCACTATCGCAGTACATTTTATCGGTTGGTCATGGCCAGCTTCTGGCTGACGCTCAGTGCGTGCATCCCCATCGATAGTGAAAACAACTCCACCGGAAATTCCACGACCGATCTGCTCCCCGGTTCGCTGCCTCTTTCCAACACGGACGAGTTAGCCGGCGACTGCATTGGTATCGGAGAGCCTGGCACGTCCATTCAGCAAAACATGCTCGATGCTATAAACGCTTACCGGGCCCAAAACGGATTGGATCCTTTGATCTATTCCAAGCGACTGGAACGGGCGATCAGTCAACACGTCCAAGATTGCTGGGCCCGTAATTTCTTCGACCATACCAATCCCGATGGCGACGGGCCGGCGGATCGGGCCTTAGACGTGGGTTTCTGTCATCCGTACGTGGGAGAGAACCTGGCTTATGGCCAACGATCAGTGGCCGAAGTAATGGAAGGTTGGAAAAACAGCCCTGCACATAACCGTAATCTGCTACACGCTAGCTTCGCCTATGTCGGCATGGGGCATTTTATCGACCCCAATGGAATACATTACTGGGGCCAGGCCTTTGCCTTCGAAGAGTAACGAACACGCGGGCACCTCAACTTCTTTCCGATCCTCAGTGCACAACCAACACAAGAACATCCACCTGAAAAACGCTCTATGCCAAAGGAATCGGCCCTTCGTCATCTTCATCCCGCTCGTCTCTTGAACGTTCCAGTAACGGTTTTGGCCGATCGGGCATTGCCCGGGCATCCTCCAAAGTTTCGCCACGCGGTACCGCCTCGCCAAGCATGTAATAGCCCATAATGATAAACACCACCGCCATCAGCACGTAACCGACGGCAACATTCCACGCGCGATAACAAAACGCATCCGCCGGACAATCCGCGGTAATCATCAAGTAATCCAGCATGTTGCCTTGCAACTGATAGGCGTGCATCAAGCCCAAAACGGTCAAGGCGGCAGCGGCAATCGACCACCAGGCCGCCTGGAAAAAGCGACGGTCAACCAGGAAAGCGGCTATCGCCCCTAATATCATGCAGGTAAAAATATATCCCCGCTCCAGAATAAGCAGAGCGTGAATCAAAAAGCCGTTCACCTCCGTATTGATCCCCCCATTTTTTTCATCCGAATCGAAGATATCCTGAACGGTAGCTACGTGATAAGTGGTAGCCTTTCCTTTCACGGCTTGCTCCGCAGGCTGAGTATCAACCTCTTCTACCGACTCCGCCTGGGTTGTTTGCCCGGGCTGGGTGGCGACCACGGTAGATTCGGTTGTCGGGGGAAGTTTCGCATGCAAGGCAGCCTGGTCGAAGGAACCGGTGATCAGCATAGCCCCCCAGGCAGCGATGGCGGGAAATAAGCCCACGGCAACGGCCGGCGCGTGGCGAACAGGCGTTGCCTGGAAAGCCTGGGCGGTAATCACGATCCCAATCCATACTACGATGGCAATGCCTGCTTCCAGCGGAATCACCGCATTGATCAGGGCCACGGTTCCTGTCAGACAAATGGTGGTCATCACCAGCCCGTTGAGCGTGGAATACCCCGCCCGAGCCCCCAGTCCTTTCCAGCCGGGATGCCCAATATAAATTGTCGTGGGGAAGCAACTGCCGAACATGGCCGCCGCGATGGTCCCCAAGCCGTTGACTGCCAAAGACGGGCCGGTCGCGAACACGTCGCCGCCCGCTTCGGCCGACTCGATGTTCTGCAAACTGCCGATCACGTTGAACAGCCCCATGGGAATAATCACCGAAAGCATGGAAATGATTCGCGTTGTATTAGCCCGGGCGGTGAGAAATTCCCAGATCGAGGTCCCACACCATTGGGGAAGAAACTGCCCCCGTCCCTGCCAAGCCTCGGAAACTGCCGCGGTACTCATCTGCACGTCGCTCAGTTCCGGCCCCAGCAAACTCATCCCCCAAGCCAGGACGGTCCCCAGCAATACGGCCACGAAACCCCCGGGTAAACCAAGCGGAAAACGGACTTGGGCAAAATAAACCAGGAAAACAATCGCCATGGGCACCATGGCCACCAGTGGGCGTTGCCAGATCTGCAGGGTGAAGGTCATGGCGATAAACGTAATGGCGATCCCCGCCAAAGTGCTCAGCAGAGCCGCCCGAGGGG
>CAZMVS010000195.1:0-14532 GCA_964569525.1 uncultured Planctomycetales bacterium | reverse complement strand
TCGAAGGGCGAAAGTGGATCAATTGTGCCGGCGAAAATAACTTTCCTGACGGCGAAGTCTTTACCTCGCCCCTGGAGAATTCCACCGAGGGCGTTGTCTATTACAGCTTCCCGGCGGTTCATGGCGGTCGGGAGGTCCAGGATATCCGCCTCGAATTCAAAGCCGGCAAAGTCGTTAATGCTTCCGCTTCAAAGGGCGAAGATTTCCTGCACAAAATGCTCGACCAGGATCGCGGGGCTAGAATCCTGGGAGAGCTGGCAATCGGCACCAATTACGGCATAACCGAGTACACGAAAAATACCCTCTTCGACGAAAAAATCGGCGGCACCTTCCATGCCGCCGTCGGAGATTCCTTCCCCGAAAGCGGCGGAAAAAACAAAAGCGGCTTACATTGGGATATGGTCTGCGACCTGCGGCAGGGCGGCCTTATCGAGGCGGACGGCAAAGCGGTCCACAAGAACGGCCGCTTTACTCAGGCAGATTGGCCTCAACCGGTGCAAAAAAGACGTAAAAAGTAATCGTCTCCCAAACTTCGAAAGGTCTGGACATGAGTGTTAAAACAACCAGTGCCGCCAACTCCTTAAAATTGCTGATGGTTGCATGTTTATGTACTGCCGGTAGCGCCGTTGCAAATAACAAGAATCCTCAGTCGCCTGACGCGGAACAATGCCTTGAGCCAATCCGCGTATCTTTCGTCACCGAGGATAACTTTGTTATTGTCGGTGGCTATACCCCGCCCGCCGGAACCGACGTGAAAAAAATTGCCGCCCGGGTAAAGACCGCTTCGAAAAAGGTGGATAAATCCTCAAAATCCCCCACGCCGAGGCAACTGGCAGCTGCCCTTTGCAACCCAGAAGCCAAGGCCCCAATGATCATTCTATTGCACATGTACAAGCACGACCGATCCTCCTACGATCCGCTCATTCCTATTTTGCACAAAGCCGGCTTTGCTTGTTTGGCCATTGACCTGCGCGGACACGGCGACAGTGTCGGCCCGGACGCTTTACACCTTAAACAGCGGGTCGATCGACAGGATAAAAACCTGTTTGCCACCATGGATCGGGATGTAGCTGCCGCTTTTTCATGGTTAGTTCAGCAGAATGAGGTAGATCCTACCCGTGTCGCTTTTATAGGGGCTAGTGTAGGCTGCAGCGTGGCCTTGGATTATGCCAGACATGACCCTAGCATTGATGGCGTCGTCTGCATGACACCCGGGACTGATTATCTGGGTATCGATTCAATAAAACATGCAAAAGAATACGGCCGGCGTCCCTTATTTTTACTCGCCGGTAAAGATGAACAAACCGCCGCCAAAAAACTAGGAAAAATTACTCCCGGATCCAAAGTAAAAATATCCCCCAGCCCAACAGATGCGCCAAAGGCCATTCACGGGACGCGTATGTTCGGCAAAGTCCCAAATGTTGAAAAACACATAGTCGATTTCCTCAAAGAGGCCCTCGGCCCACCTCCTTCTCAACCCGTAGTCGCCAGCATTAACAGCAATATCTTCCACTCGCCAGACTCCGGTATTGCCAACCGGATCAAGCCTGAAAACCGTCGCTGGCTCAGCTCACCCGTCGAAGCTCGACAGCGTGGTTTGCGACCTCCCAAGCGTTAGATCTGACCACGCGGGCCGCCGGCAGCGCAAAAAAGCCGTCCATCACCTGTTGGCCATGGACGACTGATATGCGTTACAAAAATAACTGAAAACGACTCAATAAGCGGCTATTACGCCTCTAATCGATGGATGACAAACTGTGTTTGCCCTTTCGCCGCTTGTTGTTGAGCATCTTTCGACCTCCTCGTGTACGCATCCTGGCGCGGAAGCCCTGCTTTCGTATCTTCTTTATTTTACTGAGCTTACGTGGATAATGCATAATTATTCCTTCCCTCAAAAAACCTGAAGCGAAGCATTATAACAATTTATGAAAATTTAGCCAACCGTGTAGGGCAAAATTGCCCCAGCAATTGAAATTACGAGGCGACCATCCCCGCAGATAGCCTTATCTGTCGGCTCGGTTTCGTTTTATGGCTTAATCATCCCTGATCGACTCACGTAGGTGGTGTTTCCCTGTTCATCCCGTACCCGCAAGGCCACATAATGTTCCCCCGAATCCAACTCCTCGATGATAAAGGTTACCGATTCCTCCTTGGAATCGAAAATATCGTCGTCTGCAGCCAACTCGAACCATTTATCCTGGCTGTCAACCGCGTAGCTCGCCTCTACGATAACCGAAGACGTATCATTGAGCTGCGCCTTTATCCGTAAGGAATCATGGCCCTCTTGGCGGATACTTACAATCTCCACCTGTGGAGCCGTATTGTCCACTACCATCGGATCGCTAAGTCGCGAGTCCGTCAATTCCGTTGTCGGGGGGTTCCCTTTAATATCACTCGCCTCGACACGCAATTCGTAACGCCCGTCCTCCACCGTACGCGTGTCCCAAATCTTGTAATTGTCATCCAGATCCTTGGACATCTGCACCCACCGGGTATGTCCTACCTGCCGAAAATCCAGTTTATATCGTAGAGCATCCTCGTTCGGGTCTTCCGATTGCCAGAAAACAACCCACAGGTGGTCGGGGGCATCTTTCCTGCCCCGTAACACTGAAGCCAGCTTGGATTTAACTTCCGAGGGCACTTTTGAATTCTTCATTGCCTCACTGGCTGCCACAGTACGCAGATCTGAAATCTTCGGCGGCTGATTTTCCTCAATCTGGGCGAATTCAAGCTCCCGCAACTTCGGCGAAGACTCGTTCTCGGTGGTCTGCAAGGTCAGCCGGTACTGCAAAAAACGGGCCGGACTCGAAGCAATCTGCACCGGCTCGCTCGCATCCAGTTTCTCCGACCATTCTTCCCACGCTTCCGATTCCTTGTCTTCTACGTTACTGCTCCGTGTTGACAACTTCAGGCTGGTGCCTTCCGGCAAATCCGCCTTCCATCGGATCCGCCCCCATTTTACAACCTGCTTGGCATCGATTGGTTCACTGGTCAACGTACCCTTCTTCGCAAAATGATCCGCCAGGCGAGCAACCGCCGCATCGTTCGCTGCTCCCAGGATCAGCTGCCCATCAGGACGACGCAGTAGGGCGGTTACCTGTGACGATTCCAACTTCTTCAGCATTACGGTCCGCTCTTCCGCCGGATCAACCGAATATACGCGTCCTTCGTTTCCCGTCGCCACGAAAAGGATCCCTTCGTACTCCTCCATCGCTAAAATCATCACCGGTTTGCGGAATACCTCCGTTACAAAACCGTCCCGGTCAATGCAATAAATGGCATTGCCGTCTCCCGAAGGCGTCTTCGATGAAATGGAATGGCCCATGTGTTTTTTGCGGGCCATCGCCTTCAAGATGGCTTGCTGGGCTGGGCTGGCTTGCGCTTTTTGCATCGCTTCCTTCATCGCCGCTTTTCTTTGTTGCTCCTTGCTATTGCCCTCGTCTGCTTTCCCATTATTTTCCTCCTCGGCCTTTCCATCCGGGTTGTCTTCCGCTGATTCCTTTTCGCCATTACCCGGTTTTGTCTCCGCCTCAGGCTCCGGCCGACCGCCGACTTTCTCTGCAATCT
Organism: uncultured Planctomycetales bacterium; assembly: GCA_964569525.1. Classification (GTDB taxonomy): domain Bacteria; phylum Planctomycetota; class Phycisphaerae; order UBA1845; family PWPN01; genus JAAYCU01. Next base: position 10,965 of record CAZMVS010000195.1, on the reverse strand, counting down.
GCCGGCCCGGACGGGCCGCCTCCGCATCTGCCGTTGATGCGAAAACATTGCCTTTCTTGTCCAGCACCACCGCGCTGATCTCCGGCTCCTTGGCGTCATACAATACGAACACCTTGCCGGTCTCAGGATCAATCCGACAGATCAACCCGTCCTCATCCGTCCCCACATACAGCATCTGCTCCGGCCCAAATGCCAAACACAGCAGATTCTTTGGCTTCACCTCGGCCAATACCCTGCCGTCGCTTCCGTCTGCTTCAATGGCATAAAGTTTCCCCTCGATACCCGTCGCCGCGTAAATCTCTCCCTTTGCTCCCCGGGCCAATGCCCATACGTACGTCGCCCCCTCCGGCTTATAAAAAAGCTGCACCTTCCCTGTGCCATCAATCTGGTAAATCTCCGCTTGTTCGCCGCCGGTCCCCGCTAGAAGGTTCCCTTCCTTGGTAAAAACCAGCGAAAAGATTGTCTTGCCGTTTGGTAACGTCGCAAATTCGCTAACCTTGTCCCCTTCAATCTTGAACACGATCCCTTTCGGGCCGGTGGCTGCATAAATCTTTCCATCCCCCGCGCGGACTAGCGCATTAACCACGTCAGCCTTGGCTTCCAGCTTCAAGAGGATCTCGCTCTCGCGGGCTAGAAAAACCTCACCACGCGAGGAAACCACCACGTCTTCCAATTCCCCGCTGATGAAATCCTTCGGCTGTTCGTGTTTGATGGTCCGCGATTTCACCGCAAAGGCCTGACCGGCCAAAACGAACATCCCCACGCAAATACCAATCGCTGTTAAACGTAATGTTCTCATTCTTCAATAATCCTCATATTTCAAGGCGTTCGTTATTGTTTTAGTACGTATTATGCAAGCGACTATTGGTCGGCTTTTCGACTCACTTTGATACTTGCGGATTCGCTGCCCTGAATTACGAATCCGGTTTCCTTTTGCACCACCAGCGACTCCTGAAATTCCCGGGCATCGCTTCCGTGGGCCTCCTTAACGATTCGCTGGCGGAACGAAGGCAACTCCGGCAACTCTATACGGTGAACGGATATCCCTTTCTTTGGCAACTCAAGCCGCAGGTACATCCGGCTTGTCGAATACGAACCGATCAAATTAACAACCTGCATCAGTTCCTTCAGTGTCCGGGCACGGAACAAGTGCGGCTTCTCCCGACGCATCTCCAACAGGTAATCCCTCGCTGCCCCCAATCTCAGTTCATATCGACCGTCAGGAAGATCCTCCGGCAACTTCAGCTCGCACGTTACCCACTTGTAAGACGGCTTCTGCCATCGCCTAAACAACCGTACCCGTACCTCTACTTTTTCTCCGGGCTTGTAAACATCCTTTCCCAGTTCCATCTGATCGATCATTGCCTGGCGGGTACCTTCCTTGATGGCCATCTCCATCCGTACGGATTGAACCTTTGCCTCCCCAAAAGGCGAAAGCTGCATCATCCGAATGGGCATGATCGTATCCATTACCGCCGGAAAACCTTCCTGTTGGCTGCTCAAATTGGTGGTACGAAAAGTTCCCAGCCCTTCAAACTGAACTTCGATCTTGTATTGGATATGGTGCTTCTCCGGAGGCTCACTATGGGCGAATATGCTCTCCGTTAGCCCCATTCCCATAAGATTGGGTCCGATCTGTTTGTCCGGGGCGACCTCGTATTGATATTTGCGCTGACCGCGCACGTCATTTACCAACACCGACATGGGTATCATCCGCGGCGACTTCCCCCGAATACCGAAAATCCCTGTGTTCTCATCCCCCCGAAGTGTTCCCACCGTGGCCACTGCCGATCCAATCTTGTTCGAACGCATCACAGACGGCACCACCATGTGCACCATCCCGGTGGCCATGGGCAACTCCACCGCACCACGCGAAAACATCGAATGCCCGAAACCCAGCACCTTGTCCCCCATTACCTCCGTACAGGTGCCTAAGGCGGTCATGTTCAGGTCGCCTGTCATCATGTTGATACAGATGACCGATCCCGGCTCCAGCTTGGCCTTCTTCGCGTTGCCCGGGGCCGCTGGGGATATCGCTCCCGCCGGAATCAGGTTCATACCCATTTCCTTTAGACGGGGAGCAAAAATGCGCCTGGATTGTTTGGTCAATCCACTGGTCATTACCGGAATATCCAGAGGCCGCAAAAGACCTTGATCCTCTTGATCCGTTTCTTTCGTTGCTTGCCGCTTCAGAATATCCGCATTAAAAATTGAAAACCGTGACTCTGTCGGCAAAGACCCCGACCAGGCCAAGCCGGCTATATCGCCAACCTCGAGGCCACTTCCGTCCATGGCTGTTGGCAAAGCCTGAGCCTCTGGTTCATTTTCATTTAATCCCCCGCCGTTCTTGCCAATACCGGTCGAGACCTTCTTGGTCTCGCCTTCCGCCGGTGTCCGAACCTTGGCAATATCCAACATCTGTGTGATCGGCTGCAGCCCACACAACGGATCCTTGTTGAACATCCAACCGAAGGCCACCGCCCCGATCATTCGATCCTCGCCGTCCTCACCGGTAACATAGCAGGGTGACCCACTCATCCCCCCGATGATGCTGGTGTGTTCCAGATTCAAACCGCTGCAACGCACCAGGATAATGTCCTGCTTCGCATACCACGCGTTTCGCATCACCGAGATGACCTCGAACTTAAATGTCTCGATCTTCGTTCCCGACATGACTGTGCGGCCGAAGCCTTTCATCCCAGGGCGAAGCTCATCCGGTGACAAATACCGCGTACGATCATAATCCATGCTATACGCCGGCAGGCCTGCCCAGCTTGGCAAAAATACCACTATCAACAGTGCTATTATTCTTCGGGCAGGTTGTACCAATTGATGCATGCTGGTCCTCCGTTGCCTTCTATTTATTAGTTGAGACACTCTAGCATTATCGTCATCATGCTGCCAAATGGTCCGAAAAAAATAATTGTTTTATCCTAAATCCCCTATTTTCCATAACTTATTTAATTTGACTTCGGTTCTGTTCGAAGGTAATATAAGGTACATACGGCTGAGTGTGTATGTGTAAGTAATTAGCTCCTCTTGGCCCGTGACGAAGCTCGCACTTACGCGTGCGGACTTCGCCACCGGCCTGGCAAGCAAAAACAGGTTGGTACCGTGTCAGAAGATCAATCCTTGCAGGATCTGCAGGAGACTATCGGGTATTATTTCAATAATCCCGAACTCCTTATATCGGCTTTAACTCACTCATCCATTGCCGACAATCGACTGAAAAGCAATGAACGTCTTGAGTTTCTTGGCGACGCTGTCTTGGGTATGGTTGTCTGCGACGAACTCTATAAACGCTTCCCTAAACTTCTAGAAGGTGAACTTACCAAAATAAAGTCCGCCGTCGTGTCACGAAGAAGTTGTGCCATTATGGCCCGCGAGATGAATCTTACCGATCATCTTCTCTTGGGAAAAGGTATGAACAATCGTTCACGCCTTCCCCAGTCGCTCGCCGCCGCCGTTTATGAATCTCTCGTCGCCGCCATTTTTATCGACAGCAACAATATCGAACCTGCCAGGCAGTTTATCCTCCGTACCGTTACCGAGCACATCGACAAAGCCGCCGAATCTGAACACCAGTTGAACTACAAGTCCCAACTCCAGCAATATGCACAAAAACACCTAGCCGCCACGCCTGTCTATGAACTGCTGGACGAAAAAGGCCCCGATCATAGCAAGTGCTTCGAAGTCGGCGTGGTCATAGCCGGGCGACGCTTCGAATCCGCTTGGGGACCGTCCAAAAAAGAGGCCGAACAAAAAGCCGCCTACCAGGCCCTATGCGAACTCCAGGTCATTGAGGAAGAATACGAGGCCTTCGAACCCGAAATGTCCGACCTCTCCGACGCGGAAACGGAATCCTATTCCTGAACGGGTATTGCCGTTGAAATATTCACCAAAATTAGCTTGATGTGGTATCTTTTCCCTCCGCAAAATATTTAATTTTGTAAGAATTGCAATGCGTACACAAAAAGAAAAAATAAGATTGTTAATATTTATTTGGATTCTCGTAGCCTTTATGCTTCCGATGATCGCTATAGGCATAATTTCCCCTGTCATAGACCACTATGAACACGAAGGAAAAATGGACGCAACGATTGGCTACGCAATCTATGGGTTCGTCTGGGTTCCATTGCACTTCTTCGTATGGTTTATGATCCTCCCCGGCCACCTATTCATAAAAAAGATGCATTCCAGAAAGTTATTTTCCAAGATCAAAATATTTTCTTACATATGCGGTGCTATCTATTTCATAATGGTAATTGGTACCTGGGTATTTCTTATTGTACGAGATATGCAACGTGGTATGATATGATTCTTATTCCATATTGTATATGGATCGTTAGGTATTTGGAGATACCATGAAACCTTCATTTTTCACTATGATCATTTTCGCGATTCTGGCCTATCCGGCATTTGGCGAAAAACAACAGGTTGAACAAAAGCCGATCACCGTCTTTCGATCCCCCGAACGCTATACCACCTTTCCTGATGTTAAAAAGCTTCCCGACGGCCGCCTCCTTTGTGTGTTCCGCGACGCATCCTTTCCTGAGAAAATATATCATATCGAACATGACGCCCGAATTGTGGGGGCAATCTCCAAAGATAACGGCCGCCATTGGTCAAAGCCACAGGTCATCTACGACGATCCCCATTGCCAGAATGATCCCTCCGTTGCCGTGCTCAAAGACGGCCGGTTCCTGCTGACCTTCTTCAACTGGGTAGGGCGCAGCAAAGAATACGTCCAACACAACGAATCAATTTTCGCCCGTCAGGCCGATCACGGCGAGTGGGGCGCGGTCGCTGAACCGGGTGGTGTCCATCTTGTGTGGGGAAAAAGCGGGCCTACGGATTGGTTAAACGAAGCCAGACGGATCATTGGTTCACACCGCCTCATGGCCGGTACCTCAGCATCAGTTCTGGAACTCAACAATGGCACCTTGCTGCTTCCCTTTTACATACGCAAGCCTGATAAAAAGACGTACCACAGCTACGTATATCACAGCACGGATAAAGGCCGATCCTGGAAAAAGAAAGTGCTCATTGCCGCCGATCCGCGGGACAATATCTATTTCTGCGAACCCGCCGTCGCCCAGGCCTCCAACGGCGATATCATCGCCTTGATGCGGACCAATCATCCCAAAGATTACCTCTACCAGGCACGTTCCACGGATAATAGCATAACCTGGTCCAAACCCGAACAGACTCTGCTGATCGGCCATCCCCCGGATTTCCAACTGCTCCCTGACGGAAGATTGCTGGCCGTTTACGGGTATCGACATAAACCGTTCGGCGTCCGCGCCTGTATCAGCAAAGATAACGGTAAGACCTGGGACATAGACAACGAGATCATCATCACCGATCGAGGGGCACACTACGATCTCGGCTACCCCAGCGTCTGTCTCACCGATGACCAGCACCTGTGCGTCGTTTATTACATGAACATGGCCGGAACGACTGACCGCTGGATCGAATGCAAACGTATTCCCTTACAAAACCTGCCGTAAGATAGATCTGACTTATAAATTGATGCCCTATAATTATCTTGTACGCTGTATTTGCCGCTCGTTTATGTCGAACACGCCTCTGGTCTGGAAAATATTTGTAGCATCATGTGTAATTCTTCCTATACTGATGTCCACTACGATACCGCTTGTTCACCATAGCTTCGCATACAAGCCCATGAACCGCTGGAGAAATATCATGTTGAAAAACGCAATGCCTTTGCTCCTGTTATCCTTACTCATTGTAATCTCCCCAACGCAAGCCGCCCTTAAAATGGGTGAAGTTTCCCCTTGGTACGAAAACCAATTGACCATCGAAAAGGGCGTTTCAATAACCTCACCGGCCGAAGTTGCCGAAGGCTACGATCTCCGCACCATCATTGATCCCAAACATTTCCCGCCCCCCGAAGGCAAGGAACGCTTCGTCTTTGCCGACAAATCGCAACATGAAATATTCACCATAGATCTTGGCCGAACACGCAATGCCGGCCTCCTCCTGGTGCGCATTCATCCTCATGATGTTACCGTTCATGGCAACCCCGGCGGCCGCACCCCCGAACGCATGAAAATCGAAGCCTCCCCCGATGCCGGCGAAAATAGCTGGAGAACCCTCCGAAATTGGCCGGAAAACAAGGTCCCCATGCGCCAATCAATTATCTGGGACAACCAACCCATCCGCTATCTGCGTTTCGACTTAGGCCAAAATACCAACCAAATCGGAAGCCGCTTCGGCTCTATAAAACTCTACAAACGTTACCGACAACCGCCGCTTAAACAACGCCTTCAAGAACTATCATGCCTTTTACGCGATGATGTACCCGACCTAAAACCATTCCGCACTGCATTGGCCGACAACGATCTAAACACCGCCGTCTCTGCTCTTCGCAAGCACTTCGAGAAAGCACCGGTCAATTTCTACGGGGGTTCCCGAAAGCACGCTCAACGTGCCGAAGACTGGCAAAACGGTATCTATCGGTTCGACGGGAGGTCCTGGAAACTGCCCGATGGCGTGCAGGATTGGTACTACTTTCCCTTTAATCTTTCCCACGAACCGCCGAGTTACTGGGTCGCCGGCCATCATTTCTGGTATCTGCCCGACCGGTACGCCAAACACCCTGAAAAACGCTTTGCCCGTTATGCTGCCGAAATGATCGGAGACTGGCTCATCGACGTTCCCTGTCCGGGCGTGCATAAGATCAAAGGAACCGGAAGAGCAAACCTGGTGGCCGGCTGGGAGGCGATTCGCGTCGCCAATCGACTGGGCGGCTTATGTCGCGCATCCGCGGTGTTCGCTCCTGAACGGAAAGAATTCGACGACGAAACCTGGGTTAATCAGCTCTATTCCATTCATGAACACGCCGAGTTCCTCGCATACGTAACCCCCGACCTGCGCGGCAATTGGCAGACGTGGGCCAACGAGCGGCTGATCATGACCGCCTGCGCATATGACGAATTCAAGGACCACGTGGATTGGCTCAAAGTTGCCAAAAAGGTTTTTGAAACCCAGGTGATGCGCGACGTTTCCAAAGATGGAAAAGAAATGGAGGACTCAACATACTATTGCCTCCGAGGCATGCGCGAAATTATCAACTCCTATGAAGCCTTTGAAAATGCCGGTATCCCGCTTGATTCAGACGTTGTTGCTCGGATCAAGAAATCCCTCGATTTCCCCGCATGGGTTTATCAGCCGGACTTTCGTAATCCCGGCATCGGCGACATGGGATCCGTGGACGAACCAAATAAAAACATACCTCTTGTAAACGACTATGCCGCCAAGTGGAACCGCGACGACCTCATTTATATCAACACCCGTGGCCGAAAAGGCCGAAAGCCCCAACAAACTTCCCGCGCCTTCCGCGAAGACGGGTATTTCATTATGCGCAGCGATTGGGACGACGGCCTCGATGCCCGACACCTGATCTTCCATTGCCCGCCCGTTCACCGTGTAGGGCACGGCCATCGAGACCAGTTGGCCGTCGTGTTATACGCCTGGGGACGACCCTTGCTCATTGATCCCGGCATGACCATCTATGGCAAAGCAGGATCCGAACACTATCGCACCACCGGTATGCACAATACCATCGCCGTCGATGGTAAGTCACAAGCTCTCGGCCCCGGTGCAAAATGCGCAGTCTGGGAAACCATGCCCGACCACGATTTCATCGACGCTTCCCATGAGCTGTACAAAAACCTCCGGCATCGCCGCCGTGCCATCTTCGTGAAGCCGGACTACTATGTACTCATTGACGATGTGACCGGCAGTGGGAATCGACAGCTCGATTGGAATTACCACTTCCTTACCGGTGCCAAACCGGCTATTGACGATGGTATAATCCGCACCAACTTCCCTAAAGGTGGCAACTTGGCCATTCTGCCTATCGGAGATGTCCATTTCGACCGCAACAAACCCAAGCCGTTCAAGTATGTGCATGGCGGCGGGGAAGTTGAATCAACTGGCTGGTTACTGCGAACAAAAACGTCACTGCCGCAACGCCTGATCACCTTGCTGGTCCCGTTTAAAGGCAAAAAGGCCCCCAAATTGCAAGCCGAAATCGTGGCCGACAATGTGATCAAAGTTCACTATGGCGACAAAAACGACCTCATCGCTTGGCGTCCCGACGGAAAGGAAAGCCCCTGGATCCTTCCCCTGGAAGGCGGCGACCAACGCCTGGAACAGGCCGCAACTGTCATTCGATCGGCGCCATAATCGATTTAAGTTATCATTTTGATTATGATATATGGAGGAATCCCTTGGCGATCGGAAGAGCAAAGAGACATGAAGAACATTTGTCAAATGCTAAAGAACACATCAAAAACTGCGAAAAAGATAAAGCTCTGGAGGAGCTAGGTATTTCGCTGCATCCTTATCAAGATATGGGTTCGCATACTGCGGTTCGAATCTTTCATACGCCTGCCCATCACGCTCCAAAATGGGCTTGCTTATATTATGCTATTGCGGGAGGCAGCTACCAGGATTTCATATGGTGTTGGGCTCAGAAAATACGTAATCCGAATTGGGATAACCCTCACCGTCCTGACGATCCTAATTTTATGCCTATGCATTTTGAAATGACTGGGAAGTTAACAAGAGGATTATTGAAGAATCTTTACGATGAATTTCCACGTCTGCGTTGCTGGTGTGATTAAATAGGTTCTAAAGCGATCTCAAGGTATGAGAATGTTTGCAAAACTTACCAAAATACCCATTTTGTTTTTAATTGTTATTGTTAGTGCTTTATGTCCAAAAGCATACGCTTTTTCTCCGAAAGACATCATTGAAGCCTCTTTATTAGATCCAAAAGAAGTTTGGATTCTTGTGCATAATTATGATTTTCATTCCGATATTACCGAATATTATCTTTTTGAAATAAATTTTAATGATCAAGCAATCACTTCTTACGATTTACTTAGTTATGGTGGAAATGAATTGGATCCTCAAAAAATACTTCGAAGAGAAGCTCCTGTTGTATATCGAAAGAGGCCTGCTCTTATATATGCGAACTTGGAAAATAGCGTTTATATGAATTATCTAAATTGCCAAAATAAGGTAGTGACCCAAACATTATTACCTCCGCGAAAGAAAAAACCAATATTAGGATTATGGCTCATTAAATATAGGTCTAAAAGATATCTATTTAGTTTCTATAGTGAATACGCAGGTGTTCCCGACCTTGATAATCATTGGCTTGATTGTTATGAATTACGAAAAGGTAAGTCCATATTAAAGGGAAAACAATGTCTCGATCGACTAAGAACTGGTTTTCCAGAAATCAGATGCGCCCCAGGCGAGGATGGGATAGCTGTATGGAAGCGAGACGATACATGGTTTTCGGGTAAAATGCTTTGTTATGCTGACTGGCGGGATTCCGGCCGACTTAAATGGCACAAGCGATACGTGAGTGACTCCTTTTGGATGTTCGAGGTTGATCCAAAATATGGACAGGTATGCCTTGTTGGAGATGAAAAATTGTATGCTGTTCGTTCCAATAAGACAAAAGTAAAAGATCTCAGTAAATATGATATCAATTATTCATGGAACCGAGGTCATTTTTTGAAAATCACCGGACAACCACTATATCTTTTGTCTGGAGCAAACAACAATGGCATACGAATATGTGTGTTAAATGCAAAATTCGATAAAGAAAAGGATATTAAAATAAGCTTCGAGGAGTTTGATGATTATCATCTGGTCAATGGTCCCGACGGCCCATATATCATTATCCTCCAGGGCGATAAATTCTTTTTAAGCAGGTTGCCATTAAAGCCGTCTCAAGCCACGACAACAAAACCGGTCTCTACAACGACCAATCCTTCAGAAAATTGATCGGTCGGATAAAATAGAGCCAACAAGCTAGGCAGGGCGGGTTCGGCCCGCCGCAACTCTGTGCTCCGTTTTTTGCCTCCCTTTCCGGAACACCTGAAATGTTATGTCACATGGAAACATGGAAACAAGAAAAAAAAGAAAAATACGAAAGGGGAATCAAGACATGAGCACTCAAAACACAACCAACACTATGAATATTTATTCCGTTCGTTTACCGGAATTGAACGCTCGCCGGTACCGGTACGCCGGAATCCTGCGCGGCGCAGCCATCCCGGCGCGCCGGGATTTCCAGAATCAACATCTGCTTTCCCGGGCGAAAAACATATTACAAAACAAAGCCAATTTAAAAACGCTCATAAACCTCTTCAATAAACGGGTTTACAACAAATTTCACCCCGAACGGAACACCTGAAAACAAACCCATTTTGAACCCATTTGAGTTCGTATAATCTACAGAAATAGGTGTGCTTGCAATTACTTTATGTCATTTCCGACGAAAAAATAGTATAAGCACACTGAGGATTTCAAAAAAATGGTAAAAAGATTTTCTAAAAATCCGCTGATTCGACCGTCCGACGTATCCCCAGCTAATTCGGGATTTGAAGTAATCGGCGTGTTTAATGCCGGTTGTGCGAAGCTGGGCGAAGAAACAATTCTTTTGCTTCGCGTAGCTGAAAAACCTGCTCATGGCCCGGACGAAGCGGTTGCTCCCGTTTACTCGGTTGAGAAAAACAGCGTGGAGCTTTTCCGTGTTGCCAAAAACGACCCGTATTATGAACCAATAGATTCCAGAATATTCCGCTACCGCGATCAGGTTTATTTGACTTCGATCTCTCACTTGCGGGTGGCCCGAAGCCGGGATGGCCGAAATTTCCAAATCGAAGATCAGCCCGCTATGGAGCCGGTCCAGTCATGGGAAACATTCGGAATCGAGGATCCGAGAATCACCTCTATCGGTGACGATTATTACATTAATTACACTGCGGTCTCGCCGGCAGGTATCGCCACCGCATTGGCGGTCACTCGGGATTTCATCCATTTTCAGCGGCTCGGGATCATCTTTCCGCCGGAAAATCGGGACGTGACTATTTTTCCCGAACGGATTGGCGGGCGATTCTGGTGTTTTCACAGACC
>CAZMVS010000194.1:0-4001 GCA_964569525.1 uncultured Planctomycetales bacterium | reverse complement strand
TGACAATCGGCCAATACTGGTCGGTACGATTCCGTTGCCTCCTCTGAGATTTTTATTCAAAGGAGTCACTATGTTAATAGTCCAACCCTTGGTCCCTTTAAACGCGTCCGCAAGCCCTTTTACCTCTGCCAAAAAAGAATGGACTCTGGCCGGGTCATCTCAATCAACGGAAGAAAAACCGCACGCGGCCACGGCAATTATTTATTGCGAAGCTAATTTTGGTGATATTGACGGAAAAACTGCAAACGGTCTGATCAGGCGATCAGAAAAATACCAGATCCTTTCGGTGATCGATAGCAAACAAGCCGGCCTTGATAGCGGCATGGTCCTCGACAACAAACCTAACTCTATTCCCATCTGTCACGACCTTGATGCTTCCCTTGCACACGCAGGATCGGTGCCCGATTCCTTTATTTTTGGGATGGCCCCATCCAGTGGCATGTTGTCGAAACACCAGCGCGGCATCATTCTTGAGGCCATGAGCCATGGCATGAACATCGTCAACGGACTCCATGAATTTCTCAACGACGACCCCGTCTTTGCCGCAGCCTGTAAAGCAAACAAGGTGAAGATCAACGACGTACGCAAGCCAAGAGACAAAAAAGATCTGCGCCTGTTCAGTGGAAGGATCGCCGAAGTCACCTGCCCGCGTATCGCTATCCTCGGCACCGACTGCGCCATTGGCAAACGCACGACTGCCACGATCCTGACCAGCGCTCTTAATGATTGCGGCATCAAGACGGTCATGATTGGGACCGGTCAGACCGGCTTAATGCAGGGGGCTCGCTACGGCGTTGCCCTCGACGCCGTTCCTTCCCAATTCTGCGCTGGCGAGCTGGAAGCAACGATTATCGAAGCGTTTGAAAATGAAAACCCTGATGTCATCATTATCGAAGGGCAAGGATCCCTGAGTCACCCGGCCTTTTCATCCTCGTCGTTCATCCTCCGGGGCAGTTGCCCTGACGGCGTTGTGTTACAGCATGCTCCGCGGCGCAGCAAACGTTGTGACTTCGAGCAGATGGAGATGCCGGACCCGGCGACGGAGATCAATCTTATTCAGACCTTTTCAGACACGAAAGTCATCGGACTGACGATCAATCACGAGGGCATGAGCGACGAAGAAGTAAGTACTGCGATCATCCAGTATGAGCATACTCTCGGTATCCCGACCACAGATGCCTTGACTCGTCCCACCGAGCGCCTGGTGGAAATTGTCCTTTTGGCTTTCCCGGAACTCAGGTGGAAGCTGACTGCAAACGCATGATGCCAACCCCACGATTAGAAATTGACCTTGAAAAAATCTACCATAATGCCGACACACTGGTTAAGCGTCTCGCCCGGCGCGGCATTTCGGTGACAGGTGTTTGCAAGGCGACACTCGGTTCGGCCGAGGTTGCAAATGCGTTGCTGCGGGCGGGAGTGAGTTTCCTGGGTGACTCACGCATCGAGAACATTGAAGCCATGCGGCTTGCCAGGGTTCCTGCAGAGATGATCATGATTCGCTCTCCTATGCTCAGTCAGGTGAAGCGCGTCATCATGTCTGCTGATGTGAGTTTCAACACTGAAATCGAGGTTATCAGGCGACTTTCACAGGTAGCGCAGAAAACACATCGTACCCACGGGGTTGTTCTCATGGTTGAACTCGGAGACCGCCGCGAAGGCATCATGCCCGAAGACCTGATCAAGACCGTACGTCAGACGCTGCGTTTGCCGAACATTGTGCTGAAAGGGATCGGTACCAACCTCGCTTGCCGCTGCGGAATCGCTCCAGATGCCAGGAACATGGCCGAACTCTCGGCTCTTGCAGACTTAATTGAAGCGACCTTTGATCTCAAGCTGGAGATTGTATCAGGAGGAAACTCCGCAAACCTGGAATGGGATCTGAGTGGTGCCAAGACAGGAAGGATCAACAATCTCCGATTGGGTGAGGCGATCCTGCTTGGCTGCGAAACACTGCATCGCCAACCCCTCGACGGCCTTTTCACCGATGCCTTTACCCTTGTCGCAGAAGTGATCGAATCCAAGGTCAAGCCATCACAGCCATTGGGCACAATTGCCCAAACTGCATTCGGAGAGGCCGCACCTGTTATCGATCGAGGCCTGATAAGGCAATCGATTCTCGCCTTAGGCCGTCAGGACACCGACCCGAATGGCCTGCTTCCACCTGCTGGAATAGAGATTCTGGGAGCCAGTAGCGACCACCTCATTCTGACATCCGACAGCCGTGCCTTGACGGTTGGCTCGGAAGTGGCGTTCCAACTCAACTATAGTGCGTTAGTTCTGGCAATGACCTCACCCTTTGTTACCAGGATGATAAAAAGCCCAGGGCTGCACAGATAAGGTACCGGTGCGATATGATGCTTCAGGTCTGTCTTCCGCTGGAAATTCTGCTACGATTTATCACATGATTTCACATTCTTCACTGCCTGGGAGCTGACATGGATTCCATCATTCCAACCTACCGTCCACCCGACTTTTCCATTTTACCTTTGTGCCACACCCCGGTAGCTCAAACTGAACCGGCTCTTTGGGACGGTGTTGTGCCGCGAAATTTTCACGGTACCTCGAACCATCCTGAATATGTGCATATTGGTGGTGGCAACTGGCTGTTGGCGCCGGAAAGCCGGATGGACGCGGTTCTGCGGCTAAAAGGAGAAACCCTCGAAGTGGTTGAGGCGCGTCGGGTGAAACAGGGAGATCGGGTGGTGATTGGTCGCACCGAAAGCGGTGAAGAAGGGATCTATGTCCACACAACAGGATTCGATCTTCCTGCGGAAATCGCTGCCGATAAATTTAGTTTTCGCACCCGCGGCACCCGTGAGACCCCCTTTTCCCGTTCCTACGATGATCTTTATCGGGTACTGCGTCATGATCGCGACCATGGGTACATTGCCTGGGTCCTCGGCCCGGCGGTGGCTTTCGACAAGGACAGTCGGAATGCCATGCAGGAACTGATTGAACAGGGTTATTGTCAGGCGTTACTTGCGGGCAACGCGCTTGCGACCCATGATCTCGAAGCGGCGCTGTTCGGTACCGGCCTTGGCCAGGATATCTACAGCCAGCAGCTCAAAACCCTTGGTCACTACAACCATCTGGATATCATCAACGAGGTGCGTCAGCATGGGTCGATCGCTCGCACCATCGCCGATCTTCAACTTAAAGACGGCATTATGTATGCCTGTGAAAAGAAGAAAATCCCATACGTCCTGGCCGGTTCGATCCGCGACGACGGCCCGCTGCCGGAAGTGATTGCCGATGCCTACCAGGCGCAGGATGCGATGCGGGTTCATGCCCGCAAGGCGACTACAGTCATCGCCCTGGCCACCCAGTTGCATACCATCGCCTTCGGCAATATGACGCCGAGCTACCGGATCCTGGACAGCGGCGATGTCAGACCGGTCTTTTTCTACATCGTCGACATGTCAGAATTCAGCGCCGACAAGCTGGCCAACCGTGGCTCGGCCCAGGCAGTTGCCATCCTGACCAATGTCCAGGATTTTATGATGAATCTGTGGCACAACCTGAAATCGTGACAGCCTTTCAGCAGGCCAGTTGAACCCATGAGACAAAACACCATCCAGATCATCGGCGCACCTCATGTTGGCGGTCAGTGATGATGGTTGCGGGATGGATAAACATACGCGGGAACATATTTTTGAACCTTAACCCGATGGGGATAAATGGCGGAAAGAGTGTCTGCCCGGGGACCATCGCCGTCTGTTTTTAACCAATCAGCGCCGCTAAATCTGTTATACTTGGAGACTCTACTCACACGTGATAGCCCATCGTCCCTGCTCAATTTTTCTTTATGAGGAGTTCCGCCATGACCGAAAAAAAATCGCAGCAACCGGATCAGGAGGAGATCAGCCTGTACGCCAGGATTGTCTCACGTACCGAAGAGTTGATGGAAAGTGGGCGGAAAAATCTGGATGAAGCCCTGAAAAAAGCCAGTGAGGATTTAACTTCGGCAGGAGACTTCACCCGTGAGCAGTCTGAGCGCA
>CAZMVS010000193.1:0-4752 GCA_964569525.1 uncultured Planctomycetales bacterium | reverse complement strand
CTCGACCACTTTATGATCGGGTTCGGAGACAATTTCAAAACCTTCACCGGTGAACACGATTGAAGCCTGTTGCCCGCGAATAATATGTTTCGGAGCGTTATCGTTGGCCAGTGTTCCCAGGATGCGGACGGTCATGCCGTTGCAATAATCGCCGACGGCGGGGTATTCCAGCATCATCTCGAAATTGTCGGGCAGTTCTCGGCCGTCAGGCCAGAGGTAAATACCACCCATGCCGACAGCGCGAACGGGGAAGGTCTGACCGGTGGCTTTGAGGATTCGGCTGATGCGGTGCACGAAGAGGTCGGTGCCCACGCCGCCGGAGTAATCCCGATAATTACGCCATTCGAAATAGCGCGGGGCGCTCCAGGGGCGTTTGGGTGCGGGTCCTAACCAGGCATGCCAATCCAAGTCTGCCGGCAAGGACATGTCCGCATCGATGCCCCGGCGCCACGGGCCGCGCTCCAACTTGTGCCAGCGGCAATATTCGATTTCAGCCTCGACCACCTTGCCAATTTTGCCGGCTTGGATGGCCTTGTAGGCATTAATATAACTATCATCGCTCATGCCTTGCACGCCGACCTGAATCTTGAGGCCGGTTTGCTTGGTCTTGGCGACAAGCCTTTTGGATTCTTCGACCGTGTGGGTCATGGGTTTTTCGACGTAAATGTGCTTGCCGGCATCGAGAGCATCCATGCACACGTGATAATGGGAGTGCTCGGGAACAGCCACCAGCACGTAATCAAGATCTTTCATACCCAAGACTTTCTTGTAGTCCTGAGTGGATTTTACGTCGATGCCCTTTTCCGCCAGGATGCCTTTGAATTCGTCCGCACGTTTTTTATAGACGTCGCAAACCGCCAGCATGCCGATATTTTCTTCGTCTTTCATTTTGACCAGCGATTGGCGGTGATACTTGGCGATAATGCCGCAGCCGATATAAGCCATGTTCAGGCGCTCGTTGGCGCCCATAACGCGGGCGTAGCTTTTGGCTGATAAGGCCGTCATTCCCGCCGCAGTTGCGCCGGTAGCGGCCAGGAAATTTCTGCGGGTCATATTGTTTTGACCAGCCATCAATTTATCCTTTCTGCAAAATAAATGCTTCGTTATTCATTCCCGCTATTGCTCTTACCCAGTTCGGTTAGACCTTTTTGGGAACCACAAAAGGTTCGCGGTAATCGCGGGAGAGCATACCATTGGCTTCAGCGTCATTGACGAAGCGCTCTTTTTGCGGATCGAAATCCAACGAGCGCTGTAGGCGATAAGCTACGTTAGCCAGGTGGCAATGCGCGGAGGAAAGGTGTCCTTCCTCGATCCATGCGTTGAGGTCGTTGATGTTGCGACTGCGAATCGCGTCAACAAAGTTTTCATGATGGTTAGTGCCTCCGCCGGAGCCCTTTGGCCCGGGTTTGCCGTTTATCATGGTTTTGAACGGGCCGCCCGTGCCGCTAATGGCCAAGTAACCTTTGGAACCATAAAAGAGGTTGCCGATACCAACACCCCATTCACTGTTGGTTTGACGACCGCGGACCTCGAAGACCAGCATTTTACCGTCGTCGTACTGCATGGTGGCGGACATGGTATTGGGCGTTTCGGCCTGGTCGTCATAGGTATAGCGGCCACCCATTGCGGAAACGCGGATGGGAAGGGTTTTGTTGAGGCCCCAACGGGCGATGTCCATCTGGTGGACGCCCTGGTTGCCGACGTCGCCGTTGCCGTAATCCCAGAACCAATGCCAGTTGTAATGGAACCGGTTTTCGTTAAAGGACTTCTTAGGTGCAGGTCCCAGCCAGGTGTCGTAATGGACGCCTTTGGGAGCCTGGGCTTGATCCTGCTTGTGGCCGATGGAATTGCGACGTTTGAAGCAAAGGGCCCGGGCCATATAGACTTCCCCGATGGCACCGTCGTGGAGCAACTTCATGGCGTGACGGACGTTGCCGAAGGAGCGCGCCTGGGTTCCGTGCTGAACAATGCGTTTATACTTCCTGGCGGCTTCCAATATCTGTCGCCCTTCGAAAATATCGTGCGAGCAGGGCTTTTCGACGTACACGTCTTTGCCTGCCTGACAGGCCCAGATAGCGGCCAAGGCGTGCCAGTGGTTAGGGGTGGCGATAGAGATAGCGTCGATGTCCTTGTTATCCAGCAAGCGTCGCAGATCATATTCCAACTGCGGCTTGGGCTGACCGGCGTCGGTGACCATCTTGGCCCGCGGGCCCCAGAAGTTTTCGTCCACATCGCACAAGGCAACCACTTTGGTGTTGGGGGCGCCAAGAAGATTACCGATGTGTGAGCCCCCCTGGCCGCGAATACCGACAACCGCGACTCGTACTTCTTCATTCGCACCGCGTCGCGGAGTTGCGACCGGAGCAGCCTTCTTCCATTGCATCGAAGATTGGGTTGCACCACAGCCCGTCAAGGCAACGGCACCACCGGCGGCGGCACCTTTCAAAAATTTGCGACGATCAATGTTACCAGACATATAACCTCCATGATGATTAAGCAGAATTATTCAGTATATCCGTTAAGACTCACGATTCATTTCATTTATCGGTCTCAGTTGTTACAGACACGGCTGCACCACTTACGTTTGAAAACACCTAATAAACGCCCAGAAGAAACGTATGCACGTCCGCCGATGGCAAAAAAGAGGTAAAATATGGTATTATTTGCCTTCAAGATACGCATGTGTGACATAAGCGGAAACTCCAAGGTCGGATTATAATACCATTAAGGCGGGGGATAAAGTAGCGCGGGAACGGGGGGAAAACGATTTGAGTCTTCCGGCAGGGTCTGCTTTTCCCTGTTTATTCAATTGGCGAATTGTTATAGTAGAGGGGGTATGAAAATCACGCCGATGAACCAACCAAGCCCAATAAGGGCCTTAGCGACGACTGGTTTAAGTCCGGAGATGAGTATATGAATTGTCAGTGGAAATCCAATCGAGGCAAGTCCCTATTTTCATCAAACGCTATTTACCTGGGTTTCATGGGGCTATGTTTATTGGTCTTCAATTCAACCGTATATGCAAATCCCTCCTTCGCGGAAATCCAAGGCGATCAGTTCGTGATCGATGGCCAGGTTTACAAGATTAAAGGGACAAACTACTACCCCAAATCGCACATGTGGGGGGCGATGTGGAACGAATGGAACTGGAACCAGATCCAGCAGGAAACCGGCATGATGCACGAGATGGGGCTGAACGCGGTGCGTATTCTGGTGCCCTACAGTGCGGGTGGTTGGAACGGGCCTTATCCGCTGGAGAGTCGGCTGCAAATGCTGGAGGATATCGTCAACCTGATGGGCGAGCATGGGATCCGTAGCGTGGTGACTTTGTTCGACTGGGAAACCAGCTTTCCCAGCGCGGGGTCAGGCAGAGAGTCCGATCACCTTACGTATCTTTCGATCATCGTCAATCGGCTGAAAAACAATCCCCATGTATTGATGTGGGATGTTAAAAACGAGCCGGATCATCCGGCTAATATCGGCTGGTGCAGCACCACCACCTGGGATTGCAGTCCCTATGATCGGGATCGTATTTCCAGCTGGCTTCATCGCATGTGTGATGCGGTCCGGGCCAATGATCCTAATCATCCGGCAACGGCGGGTATGCGCTGGTGGGAGAACCTGCCGGACGTGATTAATTTTGTGGATGTAGCCATTTTTCATTCCTACGATTGGCCGATCGATACGGAAATTACGGACACCAAAAATCTCATGGGGTCCAACCAGAAACCGATCGTAGTCGAGGAATGGGGCTGGCCTTCACACCCCACGCCCTGTCGGCGTGATTCGGGCCTGGTGTACAGCTATAACGAAAACTATCAGTTGGGGGTCTATCAGGATCACCTCAGTTCCATACAGAGCCATAATATTTCCGGCGGGCTTCAATGGATGACTTTTGACGACGCCGTGTACGTGGATGATCCGGAGCACACGTTTGAAGACTATTTCGGGCTATGGCGTTTCGACAATACGCTTAAGCCGGCCGGCGAATATTACCGGGACCACTTCCCGGTCAATCGTTTTCCGGGCACACCTCCGGCGGCGGTTAATAATTTCACGGCAACGAACAACGGTAACAAAGTGGTCTTAAGCTGGCAGAATCCCTCATCCACTTATTATTGGGGCACGGTAATTCGCTGCAGCACGGACGATCACCCCTCTCACCCCGGCGATGATCAACTCATTTGTAATCGGACAGCGGAACCGGGCAGTACGGACAGTTTTGAATATATGCCTTCCCAAGTTGGGGTCACCCACTATTACAGTGCCTTCGCCTACAGTCTGTCGGAGGCACCGTCGGTGGCGGCTCATGCCGATGCCATTCCACTGGCCAGCGGCGACTTTGACGGGGACAACGACGTGGACATGAGCGATTTCGGTCATCTGCAGCGTTGTTTCAGCGGTTCCTACATTCCTCCAACACCGGAATGTAGTGACGCCGAGCTGGACGGAGACAACGACATTGATAAGGATGATTTGGCCCTTTTCAAAAACTGCTTCTCCGGAGCGGGTCAACCTCCCGCAAGCGGTTGCGATGGGCAATAGCTGACAACAGTTTTTTCGAAAACGGCAGAAGCCGAATGTTTGCCCGGATGCATTTAATAAATTCTTAATAATAAAGTTGCCCAGGCATCAGCAGGTGCATATAGGCAAACAAAAACCTGACTTTGTTAGATTATTTGCTAATACATAGAATTATGAGTACGGATCCTAAATAAAAGACGCCATTCTGACGAAAAAACAACAGTTAAT
>CAZMVS010000192.1:0-3201 GCA_964569525.1 uncultured Planctomycetales bacterium | reverse complement strand
GCGTTTTCCGGGATCTTCACGTTAAACAGGTAATCCAGTTCTTCATGTTGCTTTTTCAAACCCTGCTCGGAGGTATAAATTACGTTGTCGTCCGTCCAGGGATCAAAAGTTTTTTTCTGTAAGAACAAGTGCGGATACATTTCACGGATGATTTTCAACAGATCCAGGTGCACCACTCGCCCCAGGCCGTCCAGCCGATCGATCGTTCGATACACGGTAAAAGCCAGCGAATCGCCCATTTCTTCAATGACCCGGCGAAAATGGGCGTAATTGTCAGAGGCTAAAGTGGCCCGTAGTTGGATGCGTACCTCGCGAAGCACGTCCGCCGGGGTTTGTTCATGACGATTCAGCTCGGCCAGGTGATCCAATAATTGGGGAAGCAACTGCCGCCGGTTGGGGAGATCCAGGCCGGGTAATTGCTCAAATTGTTCATTTTTCGGCTCCCGCCAATACCAGCAGAGCGCGTTAATGTGTTGCGTAAAATCCTCTGGAATGCGATTCATGGCGGCAACCAGTTGTTCGCGCCGATCATCTTTAAGCAAGGCCTCGGCGATGGTTTCGCAACTGTTCACCGTTGCCAAGGGTAAAAATTCCGCGTAAATGTTTTGCCAGTCTTGCGTTCGAATTTGCTTAACTAACTCCAAAGCGCGCTGGAAACGGGAAAAGTCGGCAATTTCGCCCAGCAATCCGACCGGATCGTTGTTTTCGGCGATGATTTCGTCGGCCTGGCTTTTTCGGTCGCCATGAAGCTTACCTGCTTCAGCCAGGCAATCGATGATCAATGCTTCGGCCAGGGCATGGCCTGGGGAATTCGGCCGACTGGTTTCAATGCGGGCGGTCAGATCGTTGTACATCCGTTCGATCATCTTCTTTTTGGTGCCGGTCTTGCGGGCCTTGGCCTCGCGCAGATAATTTTCCACCACGTTGAGTCGATCCTGGACGGTTTCCGCCTTTTCCCAGTCGGGCAGGATTTCATCTTCCAAGGTTTGCCCCTGCTCGTGATACGTGAGAATAACCGGGTTGCGGCCTTCCAGGATGATGTGGGGGGATTTCTTCAGTTCGGCCCGGGCTTTGTTCCACCAGCCGCTCCATCGCTTTGGTTCAATGAAACGAGGAGTAAGAGACTCTTCCAGTTGGTCGGTATCAATGCGACCGCGATGACTTTTCAAAATGCCGATGACCAGTTCAACCGGATTGGACTCCAACAGCTCAGGGATACGCTCCGGATGCAATTGCATTAACACCCGAAAATCGGTGGGCTCGACCGGATCATAGCGCAAAGCCAAACGGTCGGGATCGAAACTTTCCTCCAAGCCCTCAACCATAATGGTGTATTTGCATCGTTCTCGATCGACGGCTATTACCCGGGTAGCCTCTTCCTCGGAGCGGGAGATGAGATAATCGCCCTCGTTCAGGTTCAAGCAAATTTCCAGCGTCCGCAAGGCCCGGCGGGGAGACTTGCCTCCGCTCAGTCCGGAGACTTCCAGAAGCCGTTCGATCTCCGGCCGATCAGCGTAAACCTCGCCATACAGACGGATAATCTCTTCACGCATCTCTTGGTTGTCTTCACATCGCAGGATAACCTCCCGCCCAAGGGCCAGCAGTTCCTGCGGCTCGCTGCGCTCCTTTTCCTCGGTCAGCCAGGTCCAGGCCAGCTCGGTGGCCCGTTCGCCTTGTTCGTTTTTGTTCAGCGTTTCCAAGGTATCCAGAAGATCTTCGCGCAAATCTTCGGTATCCTCGAGGGCGCTCAGCCAACGATCCTCCAAGGCATTGAATTCGCCACGCCGAGCCAGTTCTGATAAGGGTATATCTGCCATAAGTTCCCGATTATCAATCGTCCTCAGGGGGGTATGATTACTGTCCGTGGGGATATTAATCCACGAATAGGATATCTTCACACATCACCGGCTTATTGTCCAGCAGGTAGGATAAATCATCCAGAATCTATATAGTTTTTGCTTTCAGCAGGCGGCGGTTGGTTCAGGTCGTTTTCTGCAGGCGGGTGATGTCCTCTTGCTTGCCGATCACCATCAGGGTGTCCCCTTCCTTCAGGGCTGTTTGCGGAGAAGGCAGAAATTCGGTCCGGTTCTGGTACGGCGTTTTGATCGCGATCACCTGGACGTTGTACTTCTGCCGCAGGTGCAGGTCGGACAGGGAGTGGCCGATGAAAGATTTCGGCACGGTGATTTCCACGACCCGATATTCTTCTGTCAAAGGCAGGAAATCAAGTAGATCCGGATTGATAATACGTTGGGCGATTCGCTTGGCGGTTTCCTCTTCCGGGAAGATTACTTCGTGCGCCCCGATTGATTTGAGGATAGAGGCATGATCCTCGTTGGCCGCCTTGGCCCGGATTTTTTTGATTTCCATCTTGGCCAAATGTAGCACGCACAAGATACTGGCTTCCATGTTTTCACTGAAACAAACGATCACTTCATCCACCTTGGATGAGATCGCCGACTCCAAAGCCTTGGGATTACGCACGTCGGTAATGATCGCATGCTGGACCTCGTCACGAATGGCGGAGACCGCTTCGT
The DNA here is from genome assembly GCA_964569525.1 of uncultured Planctomycetales bacterium. Taxonomy (GTDB): domain Bacteria; phylum Planctomycetota; class Phycisphaerae; order UBA1845; family PWPN01; genus JAAYCU01. The sequence goes on along the minus strand of CAZMVS010000192.1, from coordinate 664 downwards.
CGTTGTTGTCGATGGCCAGAACGTCACAATCCATCTTGGCTAATTCGCGGGCCAGGTATCGTCCGAACTGTCCTAAACCGATTACGCAAACCTGTTTCATGGCATTTGCCTTTCCGTTTTAGCCGATCATCAGCCTTTCTTCCGGCAGCCGGATTAGGTCCGGCTTGCGCTCCAGCATTAACAAGGCCACGGTTAATGGGCCCAGTCGCCCGACAAACATGGAAACTATGATCCACAATTTGCCCACCATGCTCAAATGAGCAGTCAGCCCGGTGGACAAACCGACCGTACCGAAAGCGGAAATCTGTTCGAAAAAGATGTCTTCCATCCGGACCGCCTGACCGGTATCCATTTCCGTGATGGACAGAATCACCAATCCCAGCAGGTTGAAAACGGCCGCCACGCCCATCAGCAACCCCGTCCGCCGCACCAGGTCCACAGGGATACGCCGTCCGCCGATGGTAACGTCTTCACGTTGCTGCAGCCGGGCCTTCAGCCGGGCGACCCAGATTGCCATGGACGTGGTCTTCACTCCGCCCGCACAGGAGCCCGGTGAACCGCCGATGAACATCAGCATCATCAGCCAGAGCAGTGAACAGGTGGGCAGCTGGGCGATATCCACCGTGTTAAAACCGGCGGTGCGGGCGGTAAGGGATTGAAAGAC
>CAZMVS010000191.1:0-4749 GCA_964569525.1 uncultured Planctomycetales bacterium | reverse complement strand
TGGGTGTAAAAGGCTGCATTCTCCGTCATGGTTTAATTGATCCGCTTGTTACGAAAATAATCGAACGGGAAGAGGCCAAGCGACTAAAGGTTCTCCCCTTATTCAAAGTAGAAAACCGATTGACCGTTGCCATGGTCGAGCCACAGCGTTTGCCGGTGGTTGATCGCTTGGCGGCCATTACTGGTTGTGAAATCAATCCGGTCCTTGCCCTGGAGCAGAATTACTTTGAATTCGCGGAACATTACCTGGCCAAGGACGTATCGGTGGATTCCTTTCTGCTCAGTTTGAACGAGCAGGACGTGGAATACGTTGATCAGGAAAATAACGAAGAAGATACACTTACCGAGTTGACCAGCAATGACAGCAGCCCGGTAGTGAACTTGGTGAACCTTTCCCTGCTGACGGCGATACGGGACAAGGCCAGCGATGTGCATATTGAACCGGACCGTAAGACTTTGCGGATACGTTATCGAATCGACGGGGTGTTGCGGGAATTACTTTCTGCACCACTACCTATGCATGCAGGTGTTATCTCGCGTATCAAGGTGTTGGGCAAAATGGATATTGCGGAAAAGCGTTTACCCCAGGAGGGTCGCGTCCGGATCATTTCCGAGGGCCGGGACGTGGATCTACGTATATCCACCATGCCGACCATCCTAGGTGAAAAGGCTGTGATTCGAGTGCTGGATCGGGCGAACCTGAACCTGGACATGGCCCGATTGGGCTTTCGTGACGAATCTCATGAAGCATTTCGGCGGATGTTGTTGCGACCGCACGGGTTGGTACTGGTTACAGGCCCGACGGGAAGTGGCAAGACTACCACGCTTTACTCCGCTTTAGATTTGCTTCGTTCAGTGACGGTCAACATTGTGACCGTGGAAGATCCGGTTGAATACCAGTTGGATCTAATCAACCAGATTCACGTGCAGGATCACGTAGGGCTGACTTTCGCTCGGGCCTTGCGATCGATTTTGCGTCAGGATCCGGACGTAGTGATGGTAGGCGAGATTCGTGATTCGGATACGGCTCGGGTTGCAATTCAAGCTTCTTTAACCGGTCACCTGGTGCTCAGTACGCTACACACTAAGGATTGCATCGGGGCCCTGGCTCGGCTGACGGACATGGAGATCGAGTCTTATCTCATCGCTTCGGCCCTGAACGGTTTGGTCGCTCAGAGATTGGCACGAACGATTTGTCCAAGTTGCCGAACCACCTACATGCCGGAACAAACCGTATTGAAAGCGGCAGGTTGGTCGGATGGTGGCCCGCGGGTTTTTTATCGGGGCAGCGGTTGTAAGAAATGCCACGACTCAGGTTTTAAAGGTCGGGCTGGCATCTACGAAGTGGTGGAGATGGATGACCAGATGTACAACCTGATACATGGCAACGAAGACGAGTCCACGATCAAGGCCTATCTGCGAGAGAAAAAAGATTTCCGTAGCCTTCGCGAGGAAGGATTAATGTTGGTGGAGAACGGTAAATCCACGTTGGAAGAAGTATTACGGGTAACGCACATGGAATCGGTGGATACTGTTCGGGCTGAAAAGAAGGTAAAAAAAGGCATGGCTCAGGATCAGCAACACGGTCAAAACGAAGGCGGGGAATAAACAAAGGAGGAGCGATCGTTGGCTTTTACGTATGCGGCATTTGATTCTCAAGGCAAACAGGTCACGGGCGTGGTCGATGCGGGGACTGCGCAGGAGGCGACTGAACAGTTGCACGGTCGGGGCCTGTTGGTCACCGAGGTCAAGGAGAAAGCCGACGCGCAGGAAAGTAAAGAAGTTCGGCCGCGCAAGTCCCTGTTGGCCGGCCGAGCGGGTAAGGTGCGCGACCTGATGCTATTTTCACAGCAGGCCACCATGATGTTGCGGGCCGGTAGCCGCGTGGTCCCCGCCATGGAAGCCATCGAGTCCCAGATCACAAAACCCGCCTGGCGGGAGGTAATATCCGATATCCGCGAGAAGGTGGAAACGGGCGCCCCTCTGAGCAAAGCTCTTGAGGATCATCCGGATGTTTTCAATGAAACCTGGCGGGCGATCGTGAACGCCGGGGAAAGTACCGGACGAATTGACGAAGCTTTTGAACAGCTCGCTTCCATTACCAAGCGGCAGAACCAAATCAAGGTACGTGTCGTTGGGGCACTGATTTATCCTGCTGCGCTGGTTATGTTGGCATTATGTGTTATAGGCGTATTGGTATTTTTTGTGCTGCCGCGATTCGGCAACTTGTACAAAATGCTGAACACCCAACTCCCAACGATGACCCAAGTCATGTTGGACGCCTCCGCCTGGGCCTTGAGCCATAAGTTGATCATGGCAGGGGCAGGCCTCGTTTTCGTTTCTCTACCTTTTGTTATTTGGCGGATAAAGTCGATACGGCGATGGTTTGACAATTTTATCTTATATATTCCTCTACTTGGGGATTTGGCCCGACAAATTATCTTGTCAAAGATATTCAGAATCTGGGGTACTTCTATAAAGGCTAATGTTCCTTTATTGGAGAGTCTGGAATTATCACAAGGGGCGACAACAAACGCAGCCTTTCGTAATTTATTGGATGACGTTACCAACTCCGTATCCGAGGGGGATACGATTGGGAACTGTCTTATGCAGAGTGACCTGATCCCCAGAACCATGTCCTCGGCCATTGCCACGGGTGAAGAGAGCGGGCAATTGGGTAATTCGTTGTTGTTTCTGGCGGAGTACATGGAACAGGAAAACGAGCAGACTTTGGGAACGCTGACCCGGCTGATCGAGCCGATGATTTTGGTTTTGATGGGTCTGGCTGTGGGAACGGTGGCCATTTCGCTGTTTTTACCGTTGTTTGACCTGACCTCGGCCATGTAGCCGACAAGGAGTGCCGCGACGTTGAGGTGGAAAATTTCAAAGCGATATTCCCCCATTGCGGTGGACGTAGGAACCGGGATGGTTCGGGCCGTCCAGTTGCAGCAGACGGCGGACGGCTGCGTGGTCAGTCACTGGATGCAGCGCGTGTTTACAGACAGCCCCCCGAATGACGAGGGGAATGATCAATCGCGGCCAGGTTATTATGCAGTCAATTTGCGGTCGGGAGAGCGGTTCGTCGGCCGAGAAGTCGTGCTTTCTCTGAGTCCGCCGGAAGTGGAATGCTTTCCCTTGCGGGTTCCTAATAACTTGTTGGGCATGGAGCGCGAGGTTTTGCTTCATAACCTGGGGCTGGAAATATCCCGGCATCTTCCGACGCCTGTTGAAGAGGTGGAACTAGATTTATGGAAATTGGTGCCTGCCAACAATGACGGTCCGAACGTTATGGTGGCAGCAGCTCGAAAAGATATTATTCAACAACTCCTCGAGTGGTTGAATGCACAGGGCTGTTATGTTCGACGCATAGATTTAGCTCCGTTGGCAAGTATGCGGGCCTGTTTACAAGACACAGAAGGTGAGGAGGAGCAAGAGGCTATTACGGGGGTGTTGGATTTCGGCCGGCGAGGAGCACGTTTGTATATAGGTGTCGGCCAAACGCCTGTATATGTCCGCCGAACGCAAAAGGGCGGAGAGGAGATGACCCGGCGGATTGCCGAGGAACTGGGCGTGGATTGGAAGGTGGCGGAGCGCTATAAACGACGTTTTGGAATCAGCACTTTATCGGGGAGTTATCGTCCCGTATTGGCCAAAGACAACGTGATGGATGAAAACCGGATGGCCAGTATTCTGTTAGGTATTGTCAAGCCTATCATCAACGGTTTAAGCGAAGAGATTAAAAGATCGTTCCAATACGCCATGGAGTTTTATCCAGGACGGAGAATTAACGGACTATTAGTCGTCGGTGGTGGAAGCAATTTGAAAGAACTCTGCCCGTTGTTGCAAAACAAATTGGGTATTGACGTTCATCGAGTAGGGGGGGAGCAGGTCAAAAGGAGGATCGGAAATCTGGCCCGGATGCCTGAGCAGATGGTTTCGGAGATGATCAGCCCCCTGGGGTTGGGATTGGGGGAAATGCCGCAATGACGGTGCAGGTCAACCTGTTACCGAGATGGTATCGCCTTCGCCGCCGGCGGATGATCCGTATTCAGCGTTGGGGCATGTTGTGCGGCGTGCTGCTATTGGCCCAAATTCTTTCGGCCAATTTCCTGGGGTATTTTGCCAAAGAGACGCGCGAAAGCCGTCGTGAACTGGCAGGCCTGCAGCAGGACCAGCAGAAATTGCGGCAAAAAATCGATTCGCTGCATACGCAATGGCAGGAGTTGGATAGGCGTGTTCGCCTAGCCAGGCAGTTAGACCGCAAACATTACTGGAGTGAAGTATTGTCGATGGTGGCTTCCAATTTGCCGGAGCGGGCGATGTTGTCTGCTGTGGAGACGGAGCCGCGGCGAGGCCGAGTCCAGCGTGAAACAATTGATAAAAATACCCGGCGAAAAAAAAGTAAAAAGAAAAAGAATGATTTGGCCATGGGGCTGATGATCAGCGGCATTGCTACTGATCATGACGCAGTGGCGGAATTTATGCGTGCCTTGAACCGAGAGGGACGCCTCGGTCGTTGTATCCTGGAATCGACCAACCGGGAAACTTTTATGCAGGGCGATGGAGTGGCCTTTACGATCAGGACCAAGTGGAAATGAACCTGGACCGCCTCAAAGAAATGAAGATCGAACTCATTGGGATCGCGGTATTCATGCTAATCGCGGCGGTCGGGTACGCATTGTTTCTGCACAAGTCTTTGGCCGACGCCATGGTAGAAAGCTCGGTGAAAGAAAAATGTAGCCAAGCCAAT
>CAZMVS010000190.1:0-7530 GCA_964569525.1 uncultured Planctomycetales bacterium | reverse complement strand
GCGGGGGGATGGTGGGGAGGGGTGGGGGGGGCGGTGGTCGCAGGTTTGTGGGGGGGTGGATCGGGAGAAGGAGGTGCCTGAGGCAGTGAAGGCGGCGCGGGCGACGCGGGGGCTGGTCTGTACGTGGGATTCGCCAACGGGGGAGAGAATTTTTAAAACGTATTTCAGTTCGACGTGTGGGGGTTGTACGCAAGCGGCGGCAGAGGTGAAGCAGGGAGAGGATATTCCGCCTTTATCGGGGAATATTCGTTGCCGATATTGTAGGCATTCGCCGGCGTATCGATGGGGGCCGGTGCGGCTGAGCAAGGAGGAGATCACGCAGGCTTTGCGAGAGCGATTTCCGCGATTTGAGGGGATGGGGGTGATTGAGGATATGGAGATTTTGGAGGAGTCGTCGTGCGGGCGGCCGATGCGGATGCGTTTTATTGATGGTGAGGGGAGGGGAAAAGAATTAGGGGCGGAGGATTTTCGACTGGCGGTTGATTCGGGGGGCCAGCGTTTGCCGAGTTCTTTTTTTACGCCGGTGGTTGAGGAGGGAAAGATTGTATTTACCGAAGGTCGTGGATTCGGGCATGGCATGGGGATGTGCCAATACGGGGCGGATGGGATGGCGCGGGAAGGAGCCTCCGCGCGGGAGATATTGCGTTTTTATTATCCTGGTTGCCGGATCAAGCGAGCGTACAAATGAGATTGTTAGAGCATGCGAGTGGGGGAGGTGAGAAAAGTCGGTGGGGAAGGGTTCTAACGGCCGATAGAATGCAGAAGAGCGGCTGAAAGTTCTATGTTATGCAGCGTTTTAATATAAATGGCTCTAATGTGGTCATTCTATATCTCAGGCTGCCGCATAAAAATTGAAATATTTAAAAAGAATTCGGCTGGGAAGTCATGCTGACGAGACGTGGAAAGCGGTGGATATTTTTCGGGCTTCGGCTGGCGGTTGTGGCGGGGGCTGTTTTATGGCTGGGGATGCGCACAGATTGGACCCAGTTGAAGCAAGTTTGGATAGAGGCGGACAAGTGGTTGTTGGTTTTTGGGATTGCCACTTTTGGGCCGTGTACGATTTTGATTTCGCTACGTTTGAAGTGGCTGCTGGCGGTTCATGAAGTTCATCTTACCGCGTGGCAGGCGATCAAGGCGACGTTTGCGGGGAACTTCATCATTACTGCTTTGCCGGTGGGTACAACGGGAGGCGATTCGGTCAAGGCGTACTACATTGCGCGGGACACGCCGAACAAGCACGAGGCGGTAACCACGGTATTTTTCGATCGGGTGATTGGGGTTAGCGGTTTGGTGCTGATGTCGGGTGTGGTGTTGTTGGCGAATTGGGGGAATCCGGCCTTTGCCGGTTTGGGGCAGGTGATAGCGTTGGTGGTGTTGGCCATGGTTGCTGCGGGGGGGATTTTCTTTTCTTACCGGATGCGAAAGCTCTTTCGGTTGGATGACATATTGGACCGTTTGCCGTTGGCCGACCATTTGCGACGGATTGATCGGGCGGTGTTTACTTTTCGGCATCACCGGCGGCGGGTGTTGGCGGCTCTCGGGGTGACGGTATTGTTGCAGTTGGATACGATTCTGGCCATTTTTTTGATGGGCTGGGCGTTGGGCCTGGTAGGTTCAGGTCCATTGCAGGCCTTGCCGGTGTATCTGGGCTACGTTCCCATTGCGTTGTTGGCGGGGGGGTTGCCGATCGGGGTGATGGAAGTCACGTTCCAGGGATTGCTGGCAACGGCGGCAGGATTGGGCTCGCCTGAGGCGGCGGTATCGCTGTCGCTTATGGGTCGAGTGATGCAACTGGTGTGGGCCTTGCCTGGGGCATACACGGTACTGAAGGGGCGTTTAACAGCGGTTTCTCCCGATTTGAGAGGGGAAGCCGATTCGCGGCAGACTTCTTCAGATTCCGCAGTTGGTCGGTGAAGGAAATGATTTTCATTTGCAAGCCTCCAGTTTGACGGCAGACGTGTTTAAGATTTTTTCATATCTCAAGTTGGCAGTGAACACTTTTATATTTTGAGGGTGCGATAGGGACGAGCTTGGATTTTGCTCCGGTAGTATGCTGGTCTCGATTTATATAATGCGATATCTTAGAGCAAGCTCTATTCATATGTAGCGGTTAAAAAGCCATAAAAGGGGTTGTGCAGCGCTATCGGTTCCTAAGCAGCTACACAAAAAGTGGAATTGCTGTAGGAGGTTAAAGTTTTGATACGGAGGCAAGGTCAGTGGATTTGACGAAGTCACGGAATATCGGGATTGCCGCCCATATTGATGCGGGGAAGACGACGACAACGGAACGGGTGTTGTATTACACACGTAAGACGCACAAGATGGGCGAGGTGGATGAGGGGACCACGATTACGGATTTTGATGCGGAGGAGCAGGAGCGGGGGATCACCATATATTCAGCGGCGGTGAGCTGTCCGTGGCGGGATCATACGATCAATATTATTGATACTCCGGGTCACGTGGATTTCACGGCGGAGGTTGAGCGGGCGTTGCGGGTTTTGGACGGTGCGGTGGTGGTTTTCGACGCCAAGGAGGGGGTAGAGGCTCAATCGGAGACGGTGTGGCGGCAGGCCAACAAGTATCGTGTTCCGCGGCTATGTTTTTTAAACAAGATGGACAAGTTGGGGGCGGATTTTGCGGCGGCCTTTGATTCATTGCGTAAGCGGTTGAGTGCCCGTCCGGCGGCGGTGCAGATTCCGATTGGGGCGGAGAGTTTTTTCGAGGGGATTATCGACCTAATTACAATGAAGGCGGAATATTATTACCCGGAGAAAGTGGGGACCCGCAGTGAGGTAAAGCCTATACCGCCGGAGCTGGAAGAAGCTGCCCGGCGAGCCCGGCACACGTTGGAAGAGCAGGTGGCGGAGACGTCGGAGGAATTGATGGAGAAATTCATCAATGACCAGCCGCTGACGGAAGATGAGTTGAGGGCTGGTTTACGGAAGGCGACGATAGCGGATCAGTTGCATCCGGTTTTTTGTGGATCGGCCTTGAAGAGTGTTGGGGTGCAAAGGCTATTGGACGGGGTGGTGGATTACCTGCCAAGTCCGAAGGACACGCCCCCGGTGACAGCCAAGACGATGAAGCCGAAGAAGGGCAAGGTTCCGAAGGATAAGGAATTGGAGTTGCATTGTGATCCTCAAGGGCCGCTGGCGGTTTATGTATTCAAGATGATCGCGGAGAAGACTGCGGACCTTTATTTTTTGCGAGTGTATTCGGGGACTTTGAAGTCGGGAAGCCGTTTATACAATCCGGGTCGGGATTGCAAAGAGAACATTAGCCGGATGTTCCGAATATTCGCTAAGAAACGAGAAGCAGTGGAGACGGCAGAGGCAGGCGAGATTGTGGCGGCTGTCGGGTTAAAGGAGTCGTTGACCGGCGACACGTTATGCGACGCCAGACAGCCGGTATTGTTGGAGAAGATTGAATTTCCGGAGACGGTGGTGAGTATGCGGGTGGAGCCGCAATCGTCGGCGGAGCGGGACAAGATGAACAAGTCGCTGCAGATGCTGGCGCGGGAGAATCCGACCTTTGGGTATGATTTGAACGAGGAGACGGGTCAAGGGATTGTGCGAGGCATGGGGGAGTTGCACCTGGAGGTTATTTTAAATCGATTAAGGCGGGATTATAACGTGGATGTCCGGGTATATCCGCCGCAGGTATCCTACCGGGAGACGGTTTGTGGGCCGGCGGAGGTGGTTGAGGAGTTCCACCGGGAGCTTGGAGACAAGCCCATGTATGCGAAGGTGAAACTTCGTTTGGAGCCTTACCGGCCGGAGAAGGGGGCCGAGGGCGTTGTTTTTGCAAGCCAGGTGCCGGAAGACGTGCTTCCCGAGGAGTATATCCGGGCGGTGGAGGAGGCGGTGAAGGATGCGGCCAACACGGGCCAGCATGGTTATCGGATGATCAACATCAAGGCGACGCTGCTGTCGGCAGAGTATCGTCAGGAGGAGAGTTCAGGGATGTCGTTCGAGGCGGCGGCTCGGCGGGCGTTTGATGAGGCGGCGGTCGAGGGGGGGACGGCACTTATGGAGCCCATTATGCGAGCCCAGGTTGTGGTACCGGAAGCTTATTTTGGGGCTGTCAGCGGGGATTTGGGGCGTCGTCGAGGGGTGGTAAGGTCTTCGGAGGTTAAGGGGGACCAGCGGATTTTAGAAGCAGAGGTTCCCCTGAAGGAGATGTTTGGTTATACTAGCGAGCTTCGTAGTATGACCCAAGGTCGGGGCACATGTTCGATGGAACCTTCCCATTACGCGGTGGTTCCCACCCAGATATCCGACGCAATCATTTCTCCGAGTTAGTTTTGCGTTTTCGGGGAGAGTTGAGGGGTTTGGGCCTGGGGGATCCGGAAAAATTATAGATTATTGAGATTTATTTAACAGAAATCTGAAAAACCCCGTCAGCTGGTGTTGACAGGGCGTTCCGTATAAGTAAACTTGTTGGTCTGCATTCAACTTATTGTCCGCGCGATATTTAGCGTAGTGGCAGCCGGGAATTTCCGGGATGCGGAGAGAGAAAGCCCCCTGCAGATCGGCTTGCGGGAGACGCAAGCGGAGAGGTGAGAGGTCACTGCAGGAGGGGCGAGATCGGCTGGTTTTGGAAGTACAGGGCCAGTTGAGAGAAGTATTAAGAAAGTTATTCATTAGGTATTACGACCGAGGAATTCGATGCAAGGCGAGCGGATTCGGATTAGGATGGAGGCTTATGACCCGCGGTCATTGGATGCATCGGCGCGGGAAATCGTCGATCATGCCAAGCGGATCAATGCCCGGGTACGAGGGCCGGTTCCGCTGCCGACGCGGGTGGAGCGTTACACAGTATTGCGTTCGCCGCACATCGACAAGAAGTCGCGCGAGCAGTTCGAGATGCGGACCCATAAGCGTCTGATCGACATTTATGAGCCGACAGCGCGAACGGTCGAGGCCTTGAACCGGCTGGTGGTTCCGGCTGGTGTGTTTGTGAAGATCAAGGCCTAGGCCCTGGGGATCAGCGGGAGCGGGCCTGCTCAGGCCTGCGAGACAGCAGCAATTTCCAGGCTCTATCGTTGGTTTTCGAGAGTTGGGTCTAGGATTTTCGCGAGGCCCGAGTGGAGATGGAATCTACATAGCGGGCGGGCGAAGGGATATTGGTTTTTATGATGGCGGCATTAATAGGCAAAAAAATCGGCATGACGCGGGTATACACCGATGCGGGGGAGATGATTCCCGTGACGGTGATCCAGGCGGGTCCTTGTTCGGTGACGCAGGTCAAGAAGAAGGGCGAGACGTTTGACGGTTATGACGCGATTCAGCTGGGTTTTGAAGACGTTAAGCCGCATCGTTCTACGTTGCCGATGATTGGTCACTTTGCCAAGGTGGGAACCGGTCCGAAGCGAATTGTGCGAGAGGTTCGGATGGACGAGCAGCCGGAGGCCAATCCGGGAGACGTATGGAGCGTGGAGGTTTTTGAAGAAGCGGGTACCCGTTACGTGGATGTGATCGGAACGACGAAGGGGAAAGGGTTCGCCGGTCCCATGAAGCGATATGGATTCGGGGGTCAGCCTGCTTCGCACGGTGTGGAGCGGAAGCATCGATCGGCCGGTTCGATCGGCGGGCAAGCCAATCTGGGGACGGGAAGGAATGTTCGCAAAGGCAAGCGAATGGCCGGCCAGATGGGCAACAAGCGTCAGACGGCCCGCAACCAGCAGTTGATTCGGGTGGATAAAGAGAACAATGTTTTGCTGGTGAAGGGTAGTGTGCCGGGCCCGAACGGCGGATACGTGTTGGTCAGGCAAGCGAAGACTAGGGCATAACAAACGAGCGATATAAAGCGGAAGTTTCGAGATGATTGAGGTGCCTGTATATAACATGAGTGGCGAGCAGACCGGGACGATGTCCGTTGACGAGCAACAGCTTGGAGGCGTGGTCCGGCGTGATTTGCTGAAGCAGGCGATCGTGTCCTGGCTGGCCAATCAGCGGCAGGGTTCGGCCCGGACGAAGAGTCGAGGTATGGTTTCCGGCTCGGGGCGTAAGTTGTACCGACAGAAGGGTACTGGAAATGCCCGGATGGGGACTTCCCGGACTGTGGTTCGGCGTGGCGGTGGGGTGGCATTCGCCAAGCAGCAGCGTAATTACCGACAGGGGATGCCGCGGAAGATGCGACAGGCGGCCCGAAACAGTGCGTTGTTAGCCAAGCTGAAATCGCAGGATGTGGTGATCATTGATTCATTGAATTTTGCAGAGCCAAAGACCAAGCAGTTTTATGGCCTGCTTAAGTCGGTAGGTGCAGAGCGAGGTTGCGTGTTGGCGTTGCCTCAGCCGGATACGGTTATTTACAAGTCCGGGCGGAACATACCCAAGACGGAGATACGCCCGGTTCATGAGTTGAACGCATACGAGATTTTGCGTCGTCGCAAGCTGCTGTTTACCAAAGAGGCGTTCGAGGCTGTTGTGGCGAATCCGCAGACATACAAGGTGTCGGCGCAGGCAGGGTAAGCAGGGTTTGGCGATTGAGAAGGATGAGCGGTTATGGATATTTACCATACGATCATACGCCCGCTGGTGACGGAGAAAGGGACGCATCTTAGTGCGGTATCGCACGAGGAGACGAAGAGTAGGTCGGCCCGTGGAGGGGCGTACACTTTCGAGGTTCATCCGAAGGCCAACAAGGCCCAGATTCGCCAGGCCATTGAGAAGATATATAACGTTCGGGTTTTGAAAGTTCGGACCATGAACATACTGGGCAAGAGGCGGCGATATCGTTTGAGTTACGGGACGACCCGGAGCTGGAAGAAGGCGGTGGTGGTGCTTCATCCGGAGAACCACATTGATCTCTTCTAGAGAGGGAGACAGGGAAGTCGGGACGCGAGCTAGTCGTAGATAGTCGGCGGCATCAGCGTTATTGAAAAACGACGCATAACGGTGGCCGGGAGCGGCCTAGGATAGCCGGCGTTGATGGGCTGTAGGTATTAGAGGAAGCAGGATTCATGGGCATCAAGAAATACAATCCAACATCGCCTGGGCGACGGCTTTCATCGGTGAGTGATTTTGCGGAGATCACCGACAAGAAGCGGCGTCCGACGAAATCGCTGCTTGAGCCGAAGCGGAAGACGGGCGGAAGAAACCATCACGGTAAGATTACGGCCTGGTGGCGTGGCGGCGGACACAAACAGATGTATCGTCGTATTGATTTCAAGCGTCGCAAGGATGAAGGCCGGGCTACGGTAATCGCGATTGAATACGATCCAAATCGCACGTGTCATATCGCACTGATTGAATATTCGGATAAAAGTAAGAGCTATATTCTGGCGCCGGCGGGTTTGAAGGCCGGTGACTGGGTTGAGAGTGGGCAGGAAGTGGAGCCCAAGGTTGGCAATGTCATGCCCTTGCGGAAGATTCCGGTAGGGATGGACGTGCATAACGTTGAGATGATCGCCGGTCAGGGCGGCAAGATGGCACGTACGGCGGGCTCTTCGGCCCGGGTGATTGCCCGAGAGGGGGGCTGGGCGGCGCTGGGCATGCCTTCCCGCGGGGTGGGTCCGGGGCGGTGGGG
>CAZMVS010000189.1:0-3492 GCA_964569525.1 uncultured Planctomycetales bacterium | reverse complement strand
TCAGAAACCCCAAACCTCCCCCTCCCCCCCTCCCCTCGATCGTGGGTTACAATCCTCGCCCCTGAGTGGAAGGCAGAGCCAACCTGGAAGCCTCTGCTCATCCGCCGCCCATGCCGCAGGGCGGCAATGCCGCATAAAACGGTATCCGACTCCGCCATTCAAAAAGACGGATTCCGGTCAATGAATCGCAAGATGCACAAGCCGATACCTTGGCCCTGGTTGAATCCGGTCCTGCGGCATCGAAAAAAAGGACGAATGCCGTTTGAACGCACTGGTCGGTTCTAACCAAATGGAATCTGGATCGGCCTTTTACTGACATAATCATTGCATGTTCTATAACAGGAGACGATTTCGTGGAGCAGAACAAAAAGCATCAAGAACAATCCCTACTGGGCAGGCGGCAGTTCCTCAAAGGTTCCGCCGGCGGGATCGCCATTGCTTCAACGTTGGCGGGCTGTGTGGAAAAAGCCAAGATGGCGGGCCCCGCGGCCGCAGCACCTGCCACCATGAAGGACACCAAAAAAGGAAAACCTGCCAGTGAAAAATTTGTCATCGGAGTGATTGGCACCGGCAACCTGGGCAAACGATGGCACATGGGTGCCGCCTTGCTGCCCAATCCCCGCACCGAAGTCGGGGCCGTCTGCGATGTCGATGACACGCGGGCCAACGACGCCGCCAAAATGGCCATGGATAAACAGGGCAAGCGCGTCCGCATCTACAAGGATTACCGCAACCTGCTGGAACAGAAAGATCTCGACGCGATTCTCATCGCTACCCCTGACCACTGGCATGCTATCCCCGCCATCAACGCCATGGAAATGGGATACGATGTTTATTGCGAAAAGCCGTTGACCCTCACCGTCGATGAAGGCAAAGCCATGGTCGCCGCCGCCCGGCGGTACGGAACCGTCTTCCAGACCGGCAGCCAACAGCGCAGCGACGGACGGTTCCACCTGGCCTGTGAACTGGTCCGCAACAAAAAAATCGGCGAGTTGAAACGCATTGATACCGTCCTCCACGCGGTCAGCCCGGGCAGTTGGCAGCCGGCCCAGACGCCACCGTCCGAGTTGGACTGGGATTTCTGGCTGGGACAGACGCCGTGGAAAGAATATCGATCCAACGAAGTTCATTACGAGTTTCGCTGGTTCTATGACTATTCCGGCGGGGTTATGACCGACTGGGGCGCCCATCACAACGATATCGCCCAGTGGGCTAACGGAACCTCGCTCAGCGGCCCGGTGTTCGTGGACGGCACCAAGGCCACCTTCAGTGATACCGGCCCGCACACCGTGGCCCTGCATTTCGACGTACACTACAAATACGCCAACGGTGTCGATCTCTATTGCCACACGGATAAACAAAAATACGACGACGGTACCGAGTTCGGCAACGGCGTGAAGTTCACCGGCACCAAGGGCTGGATCTTTGTCAGTCGACATGAAATCAAGGCTTCCGATCCGGAGATCCTTAAATATGAATTCCAGCCCGGCGATGAGCGCTTATACAAGAGCACCCATCATCACAACAATTGGTTGGACTGTATCCAGGATCGCAAGAAGCCTATTTGCGACGTCGAGATCGGCCACCGCTCGGTGAGTATCTGCCATATCGGGAATATTTCCATGCGGCTCGGTCGGTCACTCAAGTGGGATCCGGAAAAAGAACAATTCGTCGGCGACGAAGAAGCCAATCGGATGCTCAGCCGACCGATGCGGGCGCCTTGGCGTCTCTAAACCTTGTACGAGAAACGATTTGAAATGAAATACGATTACCCTTTGCAATAAAAGAGGATTCATCATGATCTCCGTGAAAGATTTGACCAAACAACTGGGCAGCGATGATCCTGCTCAGGCCTTTAAAGCGAAAAAGACCTTGACCGATGCGGTCCTGCAAGCCGGCAAAAAACTCGGCAGCGAAAATTGCCGCTCCCTGGCTGCTGAATTGGGCCGGGAACTTGTTGCTATCAACGAGAACGAAAAACAAAAGAACAATGTGGTCGTTAAATCCAACTGGATTCATTCCGTACGCGTTCGGCGGGATATCGCCTGGCTGTTAAGTTACATCGCTGACGCCAATGAAGTCCCGCAACTGGCCCAGGCCCTGACCGATTGGGACGTGCGGGACCAAGCCCGGGTGGCCTTGGAACGCAACCCCTCACCCAAGGCTACCGAGGCTCTCATCGAAGCCCTCGACAAACAGTTCGGGCCTCGTTTCCGCGCAGGGATTATCAACAGTCTCGCCCGCCGCGGTGACGACAAAGCAATTTCCCGCTTGCGACAGGCAATTGCCGACACCGATCCTGAAGTGATATTGGCTGCCGGCGAAGCCCTTGGCCGATTCCCCTACCCGGAACACGATGCTTTAATCGTTAAGGCTGGTAAGAACATTGATTGCCCCCGAGGCAAGGATACATTGATGCGTATCCGTGTCCGCCTGGCTGAAAAGCTGGCTGAAGCAGGCAAGAAATCAGCGGCCGCCAACGTGTACAAGGCCGTCAAGGCCAGCAAAATGGCCGCCGCTTCCCAGAAACAAGCCGCCGCGTCAGCCCTGAAAGCTATGTAAACGCGGTTTTACATAACAAATACGAATTTGAAATATAAGCGGTTCTTCTTTTATAAGGAGAACCGCTTTGTTTGAACATGTATTCTTTCCTGCAGTTCAACATCAAAATTTGGAATTCATGATAAATTAAAGCCCACTTATGTACTTTTCTTGTTTCCTGCTCCTTCAGCTCCTATACTTTCTTGAATTGTGAGGAGACGAAATTAGGAACTTTTAGCAGAGGCTAAATTTATGAGTGAAAGTAATGCAGATTTGCCCGTACGCGAGCGCGTCGCTTCCATCATCGATCAGATCCGTCCTTACATCCAAGCCGATGGGGGGGATATTGAGTTGGTTCATGTCGATGACCAAGGCGTGGTCTCCGTTCGTTTGCAGGGAGCCTGCAGAGGCTGTCCCGCCGCCAGCATGACCCTAAAACAGGGGGTCGAACGGAACCTCATGCAACATGTGCCCGAGGTCAAAGAAGTCGTGGCAGTGGAGTAATTGATCGACATCATCGCAAAAAACCCATCGAGCCCGGACAAATTATGTTCGGGCTTTTTTTATTGCATTTCCGGCAACGTCATTTTTTAAGGGTGAGCAAAAACTTTTCGCCAAAAACGCTTGTCATAAAATCATCATGGCGTCCCCGTAACTGTAAAACCGGTAACGTTGCTCGATGGCTTGTTGATAAGCGGCCAGTATTTTTTCCTTCCCCGCGAACGCGAAGATCATGGCCAGCAACGTACTGCCCGGCAAATGAAAATTGGTAATCAATTTATCTGCAGCTCTGAATGAATAGGGCGGATAGATGAACAAGTGTGTTGCCCCGTGTCCCGAGCTGATCCGTCCGCTTTCGTCGGCCAGACTTTCCAGCACCCGCACCGTGGTCGTCCCCACCGCCACCACGGGCCGCTGCTGATCTTTCGCCTCGTTAACAGCGGCGGCCGC
>CAZMVS010000188.1:0-3936 GCA_964569525.1 uncultured Planctomycetales bacterium | reverse complement strand
TTTCAGGGTGACTTGGCTGATCCCCGGCTTGTCCACCGTGCCTGCCAAGGGCGTGACGTGGTTTTTCATGTTGCCGCCAAAGCCGGAGTTTGGGGTAGTTATGCTTCTTATTATTGGCCCAATGTCGAGGGCACGCGCAACATCATTGCCGCCTGCCGGGCCCATGGCGTGTCGCGATTGGTGTTTACCAGTTCGCCCAGCGTGGTTTTCAATGGGACGGACATGGAAGGTATTGACGAATCCTTCCCCTATTCCCGGCGTCATCGTTTTCACTATAGCGCGACCAAGGCGGAGGCAGAACGAATGGTTTTGTCCGCTTCAGGTAATGGTTTGAAAACGGTGGCCCTTCGGCCTCATTTGATTTGGGGCCCGGGGGATAACCATATTATTCCCCGGATTATTAAGCGAGCCCGGGCGGGGACATTGCGTATTGTGGGCAAAGGCAACAACAAAGTGGACACTATTTACGTCGATAATGCGGCGGAGGCCCATGTCAAAGCTGCTGATGCGTTGATTCACAATACTGAGCGGGTGGCTGGTCGCGCGTTTTTCATCGGCCAAGACGAGCCTATAGCATTGTGGGAAATCATCAATCGCATATTAGAGGCTGCCGGCGTATCGCGTATCACGCGCAAGCTTCCGCGGTCGGTAGCTTGGGCGGGAGGCGCCTGCCTTGAAGGCGCTTATAAAATTTTGCGTCTTCCCGGCGAACCGCTTATGACTCGTTTTTTGGCCGAAGAATTGTCCACTTGTCATTGGTTTGATATCCGGGCTGCTCGGCGGGAACTTGATTATCAACCGACGGTGAGCGTGGAAGAAGGATTGCAGCGTTTGCGGGAGTGGTTTGTGCAAGAGGGTTATACCACTTCGGTCAACAGCAAATGAATAGATGTGGTCAAACGATGTTACGAAAACACGGTTTTGTCATTAAATTTGACTTACCGTTCCGAGCCATTCATGACGCATAAAAGGTGAGACGTGGAGTATAAATTGGACCAGATTGAAGGGCGGGTGTTGGGTGTGCTTATGGAAAAAGCCATGACCCAGCCGGACTATTACCCGATGACGCTCAACGCGGTTTTGGCTGCCTGCAACCAGAAATCGAATCGTGACCCGGTGATGAACCTGGACGAGCTGACCGTTGATCGTACTTTGGAAGGATTGAAAAAGCGTGGTCTGGTGGCCCAGGTACTTCCCGCGCCCGGGGCTCGCACGAATCGCTATAAGCACCAGGTGGAGTCTTGCTTTGGCTGGTCGGCTCGTCAACGGGCGATCATGGCTGAGCTGCTTTTGCGCGGGCCGCAAACTGTGGGGGAACTACGCTCCCGCTGCTCGCGCATGATTGCCTTTGAAAGCCTGGACATTGTTTCCCAAACCTTGCAATCATTGGCCGATGAGGATCCACCGTTGACGGCAGCCATACCTCGTGAACCCGGCCGATCCGCCATTCGTCATACACGCTTGATGTGTCCGGAAGACGAACAACCTTCGCCAGTTCCAACGCCCACCGCCGATGTAGCACAGCCGGCGGATGTGCCTGCCCAACAGCCGAGGAACAATCCGCCGCAAGCGCATCTCCGGCAGCTCCAGGAAGATATTTTTGAATTGCGGAAAACGCTGGAAGATGTCGTCCACCGTCTGGAGGACCTGGAAGGGCGCATACGAGGTTGATCTCAGATGTCCGCGCAGAAAAAACCGGACTCAAGATACTTTCAGTCCGGTTGAAGAAGCGTGCTCGTGTCTGCCTGCATTTAAATCCGCCGGGGAATGCGATTACGGATATTCCGGTTCAATCGGAGAGCATCGATTCGGCGGTTTCTATTTTTTCGGGCAGGTTTTCCGTGAGGTTATTGAAGTCGTTTTCCGTCAGGCCGACGGATTCCAGAAGAACATCGGTCACATCCTGCCCTTCGGCGGTTAAATGAAAGCCGATCTTTTCATGGGTACAGAGTACGTCGGCTATGTTGACCAGGCAGGGTAGCAGACGGGTTTCTTCGTTGAGCCTATCAACCTTATGGTGGTATCCAATAACTGTTTGTAACA
Source organism: uncultured Planctomycetales bacterium (assembly GCA_964569525.1). Lineage (GTDB taxonomy): Bacteria > Planctomycetota > Phycisphaerae > UBA1845 > PWPN01 > JAAYCU01. The sequence goes on along the minus strand of CAZMVS010000188.1, from coordinate 1,893 downwards.
GGCGGGGGAATTTCCACTTGGCCGCCAAAGCGGATCCCAAATCCTGGTGATCCGTGCCTATCCGGTCCATCTCCACGGCGCAGAAATGCTGCTCCTGTTTGTAGGCCGTATTAATGACTTCGGTCAGTTGGTCGGGAAAGGCCTGCCGCTCGATTAAAAGGCCCAAGTCGTGAATCAATCCCGCCAGGAAAGCCTCTTCCGCGAAGGCTTTCTTGCCGATCAGGCAGCAGAACTCGCGGGTGACCACCGCCACCGCCACGCTGTGTTTCCAGATATCGCGGGCGCTGAACTTGTCGGAGATTTTTTCCGCGGTGAACAGTCTGCTGATCGAGGCTGATATGGCAATGTTTTTAACCGCGCTCAGCCCCAACAGCACGATGGCCCGATCCAGATCGGACACTTGCCCTGGCAATCCGTAAAAGGCCGAGTTGACCACTTTGAGTATTTTAGTGGCCAGGGCGGGATCGTTTTTAATGATATTGTGAAGATCGTGAGCGGTGCTCTTGGGATCGTCCACGATGGAAATGATCTTGGCGGTCACCTCCGGTAGGGTGGCGATATCCCCGATCTTCGATAATGCCTTCCGGACGACTTGTGATGTATCAATCTCTGTTTGTATGCCGGGCATAAATCCCTTCCATCCGTGCCTTGAGAGGTTGTTTGACGGGATGAATTATGCATCCCTCACTAATGCCTCATCGACAGTGCGTTTAGGTTGGTTTAGAAATTGCTTCCAGAGTTAGAAAGTGGTTGTCTTTTTCAGCAATTGCGGTGTGATTATCAGACGTTCCAGGGCCTTGGCGATCTGCTGCCCGGCCGTTCCGTCACCGTATAAAGATTTGGACGCCTGCGGGCAAGGTTTGGCCAATGCCCGACGAATGCCACGTACAAGAGCTTGAGAGGATTCACCCGCGTCGAGAACGTTCGGCCCACAGCGCAAACGCCCCTTCTGCCGCGGTCCGATATTAACCGCATTGATTCCTAAACTGGCCGATTCAATGATCGCACTGGAAGAATTGCCCACCTGTACCGCCGCCCGCGACATCAATTGCAGATAATACTCCCGGGGTAACGACCGAAACACCCGCCAATTCGAATTGTTTTCGAGTTCATTGATAACTTTGAGTATGCCGTCATGGCCGGGATCGGAGTTCGGATAAATCACCACCCCCGGCAAATTGCAACGTTCCACCGCCGCCACGATATTTTTCATAGTTGCCGCTTCGTCTTTCTGCGAACGGCCGCAGGGATGCTGCACCACTACCGCAAATGGCCCATCAGCCAATCCGCCGAGTTGTTCTTTCAACCAGCGATTGGTCGCCCCCGGTCGTCGGCGATCCTCTTTGCGAAATTGGCGAATGGCGTCCAAGCCGGGAGCCCCGACTTGGTAAATGCGTTTGGGATGCTCACCCATTTTTCGGACTAACTGTTCGGCCTGTTTTGAAGCGACAAAATGCACGTGGGCCAAACGGGTAATGGCGTCGCGCAGGGTACCATCCAAATCGCCGGCCGCTTTGTCCCCGCCGTGAAGATGGGCCAACACCCGCCGCGATGTGGACGCCGCACATGCTCCGGCGAATGCTTCGATCCGATCTCCGAGAACAACAACGATCTCGCTGTTGAATTGTTCCAACGCCTTACTGATGCCGGTAATCCCCTTGCCTAAGGCTTGTGCTTCCCCATCCCGATCATCCTGACCGGTTTGCATTTTGACCTCGGCATCGACTCGCCAACCGGCGGCACGAATATGGTCAATGGTATGCCCGAACTTCCGCAACAGATGCGCACCGGTCACGATCAACCGCGGCTCGAATACCGAACGGCGATGCAGCTCCTTCAATACCGGTTCCAGCAGGCCGAACTCCGCCCGTGTCCCCGTTACGACCGCAATGC
>CAZMVS010000187.1:0-10982 GCA_964569525.1 uncultured Planctomycetales bacterium | reverse complement strand
AAAACCAGGGCACATTCTCCGGCCATGCATAATATTCGTAGTTTAGCCCGTTGGTTTGTATATCGTCTTCCAGAAAGAGGGCACTATTAGGAATTTCCTGTTTGGCCAGTCCCGGCCCTTCGTAATAAACCTCCAGGTCTCCGGAGTAAATCGCGTTGAAATAATCGACCTTGATGGGATGCTTGCCTGCCTGCAGACGGATCGACCCTTGTCGCTCCTGCATGGAATGCCGCCCGTCGTTGTCCACCACAATTTGTGAATGGGAGGGCATTCCGCGACCATTCCACGCGTAACTCAATCCGTACTCGCTTGTATTGGTCCAGGTATCCCATCCGTCATTTCGCACCGTGACAGTTACCGGTACGCTCGCTCCCGTTGTCATCAATCGAGGAATGGTATGTCCTGTATAGCTGGTCCGGTAATTATTGTTTCCCCCTTCGCGATAGCGAAGCAGATAATAATAGGTGTAAGCATCCAGAAAGTGATGGTTGTGGCCGGAGCTTGCATATTCCTGGGCTTTTTGTTTAACGTCGTTTGGCCACCACAAAACGGTTCGATACCAGGCGAAATTGACACCATCGGGATCATCGATCACCGGATCATCCCCGTTGGCGTCACCCAAGTCGCCCCCGATTTCCTGCACGGGCACATTATCCACCAGCATGAAGCCCCCTTCGCCGTGATGATGCCCGATCCCATCCGGACTGAAAGGCAGGTAATTCTGATAGTCTTCCAGGGTCAGGGTCATGCTGCCATTTAAAAGCCAGGCGGAGATAGAGTAATCAAAAAGTTGGTAGTAATGCCGGCAATGCTGTTGCCAGATGCCTACTCCGCTGGTGTACCCGCTGGGATCACGATTGCCGTGCAACTGTGAAGGATTGATATATCCGCAGCCCGAATCCCAGCCCATGAAAAAGTCCCGGCTGGTTTTGTGACGAAACATGTAATCCATGGCCACTGCCGAACGATCCACCGCGTTGGGATCGACGCCCCAGTTGCAATCCACCTGTCCCCGTTGGTTGTCCTGGTAGCGCTGGCCGGCCAGCCAGTATAACACCCAGGTGGCCTGGTCATAATCACCCAGGCCAAGCATCACGTAGTTACCTTCCGGGACGTTGCCATTGCCGTCGATTAGTCCCTGATTGACCATGTCGTCATAGGTGGGCGGGGGATTTTGCACGTAGGTTCTCTGTAGGATCTCCGGTTTCAGCCCGCCATAAAAGGAAGAGTTACTAATGTAACTGCCGCCGATGGCGTCTGCCTCGGTGTAAACGTTGTACGCGGTCAACAGATAGACCGTCCGCCATTCCGTAGCCACCGGGCTGTGATTGCCGGGGAGGGATTCCCAGTTGGTGTACTTGTAAGGCCAATTGATGAACCCGCAGTACTTGATCATTTCCGTTTGTTGGGTTTGCTGATTACAGGCGTCGAGAATGGTTTCAAAAGTATCCAGGTCAGTGCCCAGCGGCTGGGTGGGATCGTCATTGGGGACCTCGTCGCCCCAGGGGGACAATTCAAAACAAAAACCTTTGCGGCTGATGGCGTAGTCAAGGTTGCTAAGCTGCGTATAGTGATTCAGCTCGAGTTTGAGTCCCCACAAATCCATGGTGTACATCAATACCGTCGGATCGCATAGGCCGGTATCGATGTATTTTTCCTTGGCCCAGATGTAAGCGTCACATTTGGCGCTGCCTGTGGAAGGCGTATCCGTTTGCCAGATAGTTCCCGAACCGGTGAACTTGCCCGTCAAATCCAGGAGCACCGGCAATTGCGGCCCATCAGGATCGTTGACCAGGTAGTTGCACAATGAGCCGGACGAAAGATCCTTGCGGATGGCGATTCCGTTTTCGATCCCTGCCGCAGTGGTGGCTACCAGGCTGGTGGAGATAACGCCGTTGTCCGCATCGGGTGAATATAGAATCACACCGTTCACAAATGCCCGGAAGGTGTCCAATAGTTCATCCAGGTCGTCAATCTGTTCGATAGACCAACCTTCACAGAGTCCACCGGTTTCTTGTAAGCGGTTTAGCCAGGGATCGTCGTCGCCATGGAATTTCAAGAACACCCGGGGAGCGTCACGGTTAGCCAACCCTTGGATACAAACTGCCGCATGTCTCTGATCATAGCGTTGGTCCGCGGGCAGGCTGGAGGTCCACTGCAGGTCATAGACGTAAATCTTCGGTTGGGCTTGGGCAGGCACAACCGCTGACATGATGGACAGTATCGCAAGACAGGTTGAACTTAGCGTTCGATACATAAACTACTCATTTTAGAAATTAAATGGGTTGGATAATCCGCAAGTTCGCAATGTCGCCTTGAACCCCGTTGTGTATGCGCAATCTTGCAGGTATGCCCTCCCTCCAATGGCGACAAAATTACAATAATAGTTTACACTTGGGGGACTTGAAATGCAATTGTCTTTTTGGGGCTCCATATCGTTTGGGCTTTATATATTTCCCGATCAGACTACAATAAAAAGCTGCCGTTTCGCGGGCGGAAATGATATTGGTATTTTTTCGCCCAATAATAAATAAAAAAGCTGTTTATTGTGGTTTTTTTGAAACAACAGGATTGAATTATGCTTATCGCCGAAGGATCCCCACAAGCTTTGCTGAGTGAAGAACAGATTCGAAACCAGGTGGCGCGTTACCTGTTGGCCAACCCGCTGACTGGTAAACGTGTTCTGGTCATCATCCCCGATCATACCCGTAGCGGGCCTACTGGCCTGTTTTACCGGGCCATCAGCGACGCCTTGATGGGTAAGGCAGCAAAGCTCGATTTTCTCGTTGCCTTGGGTACCCATCCCCAGATGTCCGAGGAGAAAATTAATCAATTGCTGGATATCTCCTCCGAAGAGCGGGCGGAGAAATATGCGTCCGTTGGGGTCTTCAATCACCAATGGGATAATCCTTCCGCCTTAAAACAAGCAGGTGTTCTTACCCGTGAAAAGGTGGAGCAGCTTTCCAACGGTTTGTTGAGCATGGAAGTCCCCGTCATCCTGAACAAGATGATCTATGATTACGATCATCTAATTATTTGCGGCCCCGTGTTTCCGCATGAAGTTGTCGGATTTTCCGGTGGACACAAATATCTCTTCCCAGGTATTGCTTCTCCAGAGATTATTAATTTCACTCACTGGCTGGGGGCTCTGGTTACTAATCCGGTCATCAATGGGACTCGGGACACGCCGGTTCGGGCGGCCATTGAGGCGGCTGCAGACCTGGTTCCCGTGGAACGTACTTTGTTCGGCTACGTGGTGCAGGGGAATGACGTTCGTGGTCTGTTTACCGGTCAGGTTCGCGAGGCTTGGAAGGCGGCCACCGAATTGTCCAGGCAGATTCACATTCTTTATCGCGAAAAGCCTTACCACACGGTATTGTCCTGTGCCCCGCCTATGTATGACGACATCTGGACGGCGGGCAAGTGCATGTACAAGCTCGAACCGGTGGTGGCGGACGGTGGAACACTGATCATTTACGCCCCGCATATCGACGAGTTGAGTTATTCTCATGGTGAGGTGCTTGATCAGATCGGTTATCACGTGCGGGAATTCTTTGCCACACAATGGGACAAATACAAGGAATATCCTTGGGGCGTGTTGGCTCACAGCACACATGTGAAAGGCATCGGTCGTTTCGAAAACGGCGAAGAGCAGCCCCGCGTTAACGTCGTGTTGGCAACGCGAATTCCAGAAGAACGTTGTCGGCAAATCAATCTTGGCTACATGGATCCCGATACCATCGATCCCGAGGCGTACAAGGATCGCGAAGACGAGGGGATTCTCCTGGTGCCCAAGGCCGGCGAAACCCTTTATCGCCTGACGGATATGAGTAAATTCGAAAAACGATCACAGGAATTAAACGCATGAAAATCCAACCTATTAAAGCACATCGACAAGATCTCGTTACGACTCCCGGGGCCAAGGGGGCACGCATCCGCATGCTCATCGGCCCGGAGGACGGGGCAACAAACTTTCACATGCGCCACTTCGAAGTGGAACCGGGCGGAAACACGCCGTATCATCATCACGCTCATGAACATGAAACTCTGGTTCTCAAAGGCAATGGAATTCTCAAAAGTGAACAGGGCGATCGACCTTTTAAGCAAGGCGACGTCATTTTTATTGCTTCGAACGAGGTACATCAGTTTATCAATACAGGTGATACTTCCTGCGAATTTATTTGCCTGATACCTGCCCCGCAATGTGGGTGCTCCGGGTAATAGAAAAACTGGCAAAACGGCCTCTGTGGCCTATAGAATAAGCGGGCGAGGTGATGAGTATGACTGTTCCGGGCCGACATGAACACCAGCAAACATGAACCGGCAACAAGCACAAAAAAATATTGAACAATTGCGGGAACAGATCCGCCACCATGATTATGCTTACTACGTGTTGGCGGCTCCGGAAATTTCTGATCAGCAGTATGATCGGCTATTCCAGCAACTCCAGGATCTGGAAGCCCAATTTCCCGACCTGGTCACTGGCGATTCGCCAACTCAGCGCGTCGGCGGCCAACCTATCGAGGGCTTCAATACGGTAACCCATGCCGTGCCCATGCTCTCCATCGACAATACTTATAACGAAAATGAACTCCGCGAATTTGATCGTCGTGTAGCCAAGGGGCTGGGTGGGGAAGCTTATGAATACGTGCTTGATCCCAAGATTGACGGCGTGGCTGTTTCCCTGCGCTACGAGGCCGGCCGACTGGTTCTGGCGGCTACTCGCGGCGATGGTGTTACCGGTGATGACATTACTGCCAACGCCCGCACCATCCGGGCCGTGCCTTTGAGCCTTCGTTCCCAAGATGAGGAGGGACTTTTCGATCTTCCCATTCCCGATGTTCTGGAGGTGCGTGGGGAAGTCTTTTGGCCGCAGGAAAATTTTGAACAGATGAACCGCCAGCGCCAGGAACGTGGTGAGCCTCCTTTTGCCAATCCGCGCAACGCCACCGCCGGTACGCTCAAGCAACTCGATCCCCGCATTGTCGCCCAGCGTAAACTTTCCTTTATTGCCCACGGCTTCGGTCAGGTTGAACCGCTGCCGACCGACAATCAATACGATCTTTTTCAGTTGTTTAAGAATTGGGGTTTTCCCATCAGTCCCTTTCTGCAGAAAGTAAAGGATCTTGAGCAGGTCATTGAGCGGATTCGCGTTTGGGATAAGAAGAGGCTTGAACTGGATTACGCTACCGATGGCGTGGTGGTCAAGGTTAATAAGCTCGAACAGCGTGACCGCCTGGGTACCACCGCCCGTTTTCCCCGTTGGTGTATTGCGTATAAATATGCGGCTGAAAGAGCGGCCACCAAGCTCCATTCCGTGCGTTTCCAAGTGGGTAAGCTGGGGACTATTACCCCGGTGGCCAATCTCGAGCCGGTTTTGTTGGCCGGAACCACCGTGAAAAGTGCTTCCCTGCATAACTTTGACCAGATCGAGCGGCTCGACGTGCACATCGGCGATACCGTTTACGTGGAGAAGGCCGGCGAAATCATCCCCCAAGTTGTCGAGGTGGATCATCAAGCCCGCCCGCGAGACGCGAAAAAAATCACACCTCCGCGAAGCTGTCCCATTTGTGGGGGGCGAACTTTGCGCGAAGAGGGGGGCGTGTTCCTTCGCTGTCTGAATCCCTCCTGTCCCGCTCAGTTGAAGGAACGTCTGCGTTTTTTCGCCGGGCGGGATCAAATGGATATCGAAGGGGTGGGTGCCGCTTTGGTCGAACAACTGGTCGATACCGGCCTGGTTACCGAATTCGCCGATTTATACCGGTTGAAAGATCGGCGGGCGGAATTGCTCAACCTTGAACGCATGGGCGAAAAAAGCGTGGACAACTTGTTGACCAATATCGAGAACAGTAAAAACAAGCCTTTGTCTCGCCTGCTGGCCGCGCTGAACATTCCCCATGTTGGGGTGAACACGGCAGAGTTGTTGGCTGAACATTTCGGTTCCCTGGAGGCCCTGATGGGGGCCGATGCGGAAAAGCTCGAAAACATTGAAGGGATCGGGCCGGAAATGGCCGCCGCCATTCGTGATTTCTTTGAGAGCAAGGTCGGCTGTCGGACCGTTGACCATCTCCGTCAGGTCGGGATTAACATGACTCAGCCGCGAAAGAAAAAAGCCGCCAACAATCAGCCTTTTGCGGGTAAATCCATCGTGGTTACAGGAGTGCTTGATAATTTCAGCCGTAAAGACATTGAGGGCCTGATCAAGTCTCTGGGCGGCAAGGCCGTCGGGAGTGTGAGCAAGAATACTGATTTCGTAGTCGCCGGCGCTGATCCCGGCTCCAAGTTGGAAAAAGCCATAAATTTGGGCGTGGAAATTATAGATGAAGAAGAATTTCGTCGCCGAGCGGGGCGTTAAAAATAGGGAAATTTAGCTCTGGAAGTGGTAATTTGCTGTTTTTGGGGGCTTCTTAGTAATTTCTTAACAAATAAATGTGGTGAAAAATACGGAAAATATAGATAATAAATATTAGGACTTGACGGCCGTGTCGGGGGACAGGTCGTAAACACTAAGTATGTGTTTATTGAGTTTTGATTTTATTACAACAGATTCGTGGAGGTCGGGGAGTATGAAAAAAAACAAGCAGGAGATAATTGCTGTCCGGGCGGATGAATCCCTTATCGAGGCTATGAGAGGTATATCAAATCGCTCGGAATTTATTCGTGGGGCCATTCTCGCCGCATTGAATAACGTTTGCCCCTTTTGTCTGGGGACGGGTATCATGACCCCCAACCAGCGTAAACACTGGGATGAACTGGTTCAAGATCATAGTTTTGTAGAGTGTGAAGAATGCGGGGAACTGAAGTTGATCTGTAACTGCAATGGCAATAATAAGCCGAGAACTGATGGCCAATTGGGGGGGGTAATCCGCAGAGAGTCAATGTCTATGTGACTAACGCGAATGTTCTTCTCGGCGAAATTGTTTTGCTTGAATGCCGTGTTTTCGCATTCGTCCCCGAAGCGTGTTGGCATTGATCTTTAACAGGGTTGCTGCTCCATATGGCCCTTCAATTTTCCCTCCGGTTTTTTGCAAAGCCGCCTCAATATGCCGGATTATTTTCTCTTCAAGTCCCCAGTTTTCATCATTCGGGGAGGTTGCTTGCTGCGCATCGGGATTGTGCCGCTGGTTGCGCTTTAAATCGGGCCGACGATAATCCCCGCCTAACGCTTTGGCAATTTCAAGGCGTTGGCCATTGCCCAGGATGGCCGCCCGTTCCATGACCGCTGACAATTCCCGAACGTTTCCAGGCCAATCGTATTGCACCAGCAAATCGTTGTCCGCCGGCGTGGGGACCAAAGGTACCGTGCCAAGCCGCTTGGCAGCTCGTAAAGCGAAATGACTGCTCATTGCCGGGATATCTTCAACCCGATCCCGCAGGGGTGGAATATAAATCGGAAAGACTGCAATACGATACCAAAGGTCTTCCCGAAAACGCCCGTCGGCTACCATTTGTCGCAAGTCTCGATGGGTGGCCGCAACTACCCGCACATCCACTTGCATCCGCTGTTGCCCCCCGACTCGCTCGAAAGAACCATCCTGCAAAACCCTCAACAGCCGTACTTGCGCAGCCAGCGGCAACTCCGCCATCTCATCCAAAAACAGCGTGCCTCCATCCGCCCGTTCAAACCAGCCACGGCGTAAACCTACCGCTCCTGTAAAGCTTCCCCTTTCGTGGCCGAAAAGCTCCGAGTCCACTAATTCCAACGGGATCGCCCCACAATTGACTCGCAGAAAGGGACCTTTTGCCCGTGGCGAGCGATTATGAATAGCCCGGGCCACAACTTCCTTGCCGGTTCCCGTTTCGCCCAGAATCAGTATTGGCGTATTTGATTGTGAGACCAGTTCGACTCGCTCCATGACCGAACGCAAGCCGGTTTCCGAACCGACGATCGTATCGCTGATATCCTGCCGCCCCAACCGGGAAAGCAGCGAGCGATTATCCGCCTCCACCGCTTCCCGCAAGCGGTTCAACTCGCGCAGCTGATGGTCATTTCCCAATGCCGCCGAAAAAGGCTCGAGCAGCGCCTTGGCCATGTCCTCGCACTCCGCCTCGAATACCCGAGAACTCCGGGCCACTAGAATAAGTGCTCCAACCGGTTCTTGTTCATTCCGCAATGGACCCGCCAGGACGTCACCGGTTAAATCTCTCGGCAGAAGCCCCGGACAGTGCTCCCGAATATGTTCAGCACTGTCCCGCAGAATTCTTCCTTCAATACACCAACGTAGTATGGCGTCTATCTGAGGTGGTGTGTTTTGCTGTGCGGTTTGTATAGGCTGAGCTATTCCCTCTTCACAAATTCGTTCCGCGACCGTCTCCACGCATCGGTTTCTAACATCAATCCGCCGAACCAGCAGAAGTCCCAACGGCAGCCGACGAACCAGCAGGGGGGCGATTCGGTTAACTGATTCGCGAATCTCGATCGATCGGCAGGCTTCTTGCCAAACCTCTAACAGAAGGGGCACGAATTTATCCATCTGACAGCATCTCCATCATATATGACGGTTTATCCTTCAATATCGGTGGATTATCCGTTAAATATAACAGGTATGGCAAGTTTTTCTCGTGAATTTTTTCTATAAATCGCCCTGAGATACCTGAAAAGCGGATAAATTTTTTTGGTATCCCAAGTGCTGTGCTGTGAATGGCCTCGGGTTATCCGTTGTTTTGGTTTAACGGCGTTCCTGGGCTTGCTTATGGGAAGGATCACAATGTCAGTTAGTAACCTCAACAAATTTGTTTATCAAATGTCCGGAACGAGCCGGCGGCGAATATGTATCTGGGCTTTTTCAGTCCTGGGTATCGTTGCTTTATTTGGATTGAAAGGGATTTTTCCAGAGTGGGATATTCTGCCGGATCTGTCAGGCAGGTTGGGGCCGACTACCGCCTTGGCGATTTTCCTGGCCGCCTTGGGCTGTGAATACATGGATTCCGCTCTTGGCATGGGCTATGGCACAACTCTGACGCCAGTTCTGTTGCTGGTTGGTTTTGAGCCTTTGCAAATTGTACCCTGTGTTTTGCTCAGCGAATTTGTTACCGGCATCACTGCCGCCCTGATGCATCATCGAGACGGTAATGTTGATTTCCTTCGTGATTCCAAGGCACGCTTGACCGCCATACTTTTATCCATGCTCAGTGTAGTGGGGGCGGTGGCGGCGGTTACACTGGCCTTGAACATTCCCCGTATTTGGCTGAAAGCGATTATTGCGGTGATTATTTTATCAGTAGGGGTGACTATTTTAGCTACAATTGGTCGCCGCCTACGCTATCGCCGCAGTCACATTATTGCCGTCGGCGCATTGGCTGCTTTTAATAAAGGTCTCAGCGGCGGAGGATATGGCCCGTTGGTTACCGCCGGCCAAGTTGTCTCCGGCATGTCAACAAAATCCGCCGTAGCCATCACTTCCATTGCCGAAGGTTTAACCTGTATTGTCGGATTGGCCGCATACGTATTGATCAACGGCCGGGTGGATATGCTGCTGGCGTTGCCTCTAACATTGGGCGCAGTCCTATCTGTTCCGATGGCAACCCTGACCGTCCGCCGACTCCCTGAAAGATTCATGCGGACCAGTGTTGGCGTAGTAACCTCACTTCTTGGGCTTTTAACTTTGGCAAAGCTGGCTGTTTAATATAGGCAGTCTGTATTTGCGAGAATGAGAAGGGTGTGATTTCAAGCCGGATAAAGTGGCAATTGGCTTAACCCATTAACAGGGATAGTTCCGATCATCTATCTATGAGTATAAAAGTATGATAAATACCGGGTAAGTAAGGCTTATAACTCCAATTTTATGCTTGGTATTTTAATCTGGATTTCCAAATTATGTCTTCTATCAGCTTTAGATAATATGGATTGCTTAATATTCTGGACAAACATCAGAAACCTATGGCTGCAAGCGGCAATGCTTGGGCAGGAATCTGAAAAGGTATCCTGGTGACGGGCAACAACATATCACAGATGTAGAGGAGTCAAGGATGATTCGCTTGATTTGCAATACGGGTTTGTCTTTGGCGACTGTGCTCTTTCTGGCCGGCAATATTTTTGCACAAGTCATGCAGCCAACTACGGTATCAACTGCCCCGGCAACAGAAAAAACAATATCAAAAAAAGAAACAAAAGGCATTTGGGAGTGGGATCGTCTTGCCGGTGACTGGGCAGGTATTAGGGCGGAATTGGAGGAAAAAGGGTTTCGACTAGACTTATCTTTTCAAGGACATTTTCAACATAATTTTAAAGGCGGTTTCGAAACTCACAATGCGGATCGGCAAACTGGCGCCTATGATTTGGTTCCTCGTTTCGACTTTGAAAAGATGGGACTGATTCCCAATGCAGGATTCTATTTAAAGGCCAAGGGTGGTATGAATCAAAGTGTCAAAGATGACGTTGGGAGCATCTTCGCAAATCCTAACGTTGATGCCTATGATGATGAGCCAATTTACGTTAGCAAGTGGTGGTACTGGCAACGCTTATTCGATGATACGATTGAGCTCCGCCTTGGCTTGTTGCAAACCAACAAAGACCTTTTTGACGTTAGTTTGTACGCTAACCACGAGGATAAGCATTTCATGAATCGGATGTCGGATTTTAATGCTACCATTCCTCACGTGACCGGCTTGGGGGCTTCCCTTAAGTGCATGCCTACTGACTGGTTTTATGCCCAGGCCGCTGCGACAGATGCCCAGGGTAAAAAGAAGCATACGCAATTCGACACCGCTTTCCATGATGAAAGTTGGTACAACGGTTACTTTGAACTCGGCTTTACTCCTGAGTGGGATTCGTCGAAAGGCCCAATGCTTGGTCGATATCGGTTTGGTATGTGGTATGCTCCAGAACGTAAGCCGATATTTCATAACCTTCTCAACGGTAAACGAAAACAGCGATTCGAAGGTGATGATGTGGGTTTTTATGTCGGCTTCGACCAGATGCTTTGGAAGGAGAACAGCGATCCTGAGGATGTGCAGGGTTTTGGCTTGTTTGCCAGGTATGG